>JAFGPC010000089.1 GCA_016926155.1 Sedimentisphaerales bacterium | reverse complement strand
TTAACCTTACTGTTACGCGCTGTTTCCATAGTACATTCGTCACTCAAAAGGTCCTGCAGCGGGCCCGCCCGCAAATCATCTTCAGCCAACACCGGCAAGAAGTGTGGCGAATCATACAGGACCGGCTGTCCGATTGCAAGCAGATTCGACTCCAAGGACCCATTTTAGCCGTTGTATTGGATTAGATTTCGAGGTACAATTTCGATATGAAACAGATGGATTTCATAGTTTATACAATAATTCTCGCGATTGGAATTCTCTTACTCTTTTTTCATGGATGTTCTCCTCCTCAGGAACAGGCTCCCATGCCAATCAACCAGTTTCCATCTCCTATGTCTGATTCCATCCGCAGCCATGAACGGATCGACAATTCCATGCCTCCCGGTTTGAGCATCCAACTGAAAGACATATTATCTAAACCGGTGGAGGTGTTTGTTCCTCAGCAGGTTCAGGTATCGAGCCAGGTTGATCTGTTGATTCACTTCCACGGCGTCGCGTATGTACCTGCACATGCCGTTTCTGCATTGAAACAGCCAATGATCTCAGTGACTGTGAATCTTGGTTCGGGCTCCTCGGTCTATGAGAATCCCTTTCGCGATGCATCCGTCTTCCCGAGGCTGCTCGATTCCGTTTACCGGTCGGTAACGGAAGCAAAGGGAACGAAAGCGGAATCGGCCGGTATCTACCTAAGCTCCTTCAGTGCCGGTTACGGGGCCGTTCGGGCCATACTCAAAAACCATCTGGCCAAAATCGATGGAATCTGCCTGCTTGATGGGCTTCATACGGACTATGTTCCAGCCGGACAGCGGCTGGCACAGGGCGGAAAACTGAATGAAGAAAAAATGACCGATTTTGTGCGATTTGCCCAACTGGCAAAGGATGGCCAAAAGCGGTTTCTGATCACCCATTCCGAGATCTTTCCCGGTACGTACGCAAGCACAACCGAGACAGCGTACTATATTCTTACGGCAGTAAAGTTAAAAAGACATCCTGTACTGCAATGGGGCCCGGGTGGTATGCAGATGCTCAGTGAAATCAGGGCCGGCGGCCTGACGGTTCTGGGTTTTGCCGGCAATACTGCTCCCGATCATGTGGATCATTTCCATGGCTTACCGGTTTTCCTAAAGCAGTTGACGGAAGAGTAAACGTAAAAACCATCGAAGTTCGAATATGATTTTAATACGCTGGATTGATATACCGAGGTTAAGACTGAGTGTAGTCGAAAAAGCCAAGCTCCTGCAGCTTTTTCTGCAGTGCCTCATATTGCTCAGGAGTGATCGAGCATAACGGCATCCGGGGCTGGCCGCAATCCAGGCCGAGCATTTTCATAACCGCCTTGACCGATGCCATAAAATCATATGAGCCGTCGAAAAGGGCGTTGAGAAAGACAATTGCTTTAGACTGCAACTGCCGTGCGGTATCAAGATTATTGTGTGCAAAGGCTTCCATCATCGCAAGATACAATGGAGCCAGGAAGTTATACGTTGTTCCTACAGCCCCGCGAGCCCCGGTAGCCATGGCCCCCAGCAGCATCTCATCCTGACCGAACAGCAGATCAAACCGTCCACCATCCACATCCAAACATGCCCGAAAATCCGGTAAGTCAGAATGAGTGAACTTCATCCCAGCAAGATTCGGAATCTGTTCCTTTGCCGCAGTCAGAAACTCGGCCATGGGCAGAAAAATCCCTGTCATAGATGGGATATGATAGTAATAGAAGGGCAGTTTCGGTGCGGTGGCAGCGATCCGGGCACTGGAGGCAACAAGAGTTGGAATATCTTTCGGCTTGAAAAAGATCGGCGGCATTGCCGCAATGGCATCAGCACCGATTGACTGGGCATGGGCGGCCATCCGCTCGGCATCCTGCAGACAGGCATGTCCGACATGCACAATGACCTTTAAGCCTTCCGGAGCGGCCTGGACCCAACACTGAGCCAGTGAAAGCCGTTCCTCAACCGTCAGGGACATGCTTTCGCCGGTGGTGCCCGCTACGAACACCCCGAAAAGCCTGCGTGAATGCAGGTATTTCGCCAAAGGCTTGACCATATCCAGATTCAGTCTACCATCCTCGTGCATCGGAGTCGGCGGGGGTGCGATCAATCCGATGGTCTTTTGTATCTCCACTGCAGGGGGCCTCCGTCCTTATTTAGCCTGTACTCGATAGGTTACTGCTGTCAGAAGCATGGGACCATATTTATCCCAGAGCACATCCGCATTGTATTGACTGGCCTCATTGCCCAGTTCAACAGTGATGATGGGCCTCCCCATGGTCAATCCTACATACGATCCCAGCGAGCCAGGCCGGGCACCAAGTTGTTTGACCGGTAAATCACACAAGGCTGCCATCTGATGTGCCAGACTCCCGCCCGGCCCGTCAAAATCGATACATCGCAGAGGTTGGTGGAGTGCGATAATGCGATCCGGTTGATACTTGCGGATTACCCTGTCAATTGCTCGTGATTCGGGTTCGGAGAGTCCTGTCAAACCATGCGTTGTTGTATTAACCCGATTATCAGCCTGGAAGTTTCGGTTTAGATCGATTCCATTGGCATTAAAGCGACTTTTACGGGCCATGCCGTCCGGATTGGCCACGGGCATTACAATTACTTTCTTGTCCCTAAGCAGATAGGGTCTTTGACTGAGGTGTTCGATCAGTTTTTGCGATAGGGGGGTTCCAGCCGGCTCATTACCGTGGATGGTGGCCATAACAAAAACAGTATCGCTCCCATTTCCGAGTACTGTGATCTGAATCGGGCGGCCTTGAACGGAAGTTCCGACTGTTTCCGTGTGTACAGGACACGGGCGGTCAATTACCGTCCATTCCTGTTCGGTTGTTTGACAGCCGGTAACAGCAAAAGTAAGAAACATGATTGCCAGATAGACTATAGGATAACTGGGGATACGATAGACCGCTCTTTTCATTGACATTTGGAACCTCAGTATAGAATCATAAAACGCTCGATTTGATACAACCATCGGCGGAACCGAGCGGAAAACTTAAGTAATATAACAGACGGACCATCTCCTTCAAAGAGATAACCTGCCGGATAAGAAATTATAATCAAATCAGGGAAACGTTCTATTGTAATGGCAAAAGTATAAATCCGGGAAGAGTATACTTTCATTTATGTCTTGCTATTGTGTTTTCTATTTCCCGGCCCTCTGGCAATGGAGCGACCGATTGAGGCAATTCGTGCAGCCAGACAGTCCTGACAGACTTCGGCCGTCTCATTGAGACAAGCCTTTCCAGGGTAAATCTCATATTTTCGGCGATAGTCAACTGGGGTTACATTTGGCATCACGACATTGGCACCCCGGCTCAATCCCAGTTCCCGTCCACTGTCCCGGTTAATTGTCGCCAGGGCCGTGGTGCTGGGGATATTGGCCTCCGGACAGACAATACGTGTCAAAGCGACAACGCGATAGGTCAAATTTTCTGTACAGGGGACCTGATCGGAGGAAGAAATGGCAGGGGTGGTAACACAGTCTTTACCTAGAGGGGTCAGAGGATTTTCAATATAAGGGCCGACACCGACCATATCCAGGTCAAGCCGGCGAAACAAGTCGATATCTCGAGCCAGGCTTTGGTAGGTCTGGCCGGGAATACCGATCATGACACCACTGCCGGTTTCATAGCCTAGTTCCTTCAACTGATCTAAAATCTTGATACGGTCGGAGGACTGATTTCCAAGATCGGGGTGAATACAACGGTAGAGAGCCGTGTCTGAGGTTTCCAGACGCAACAGGTAGCGGTCTGTTCCGGCCTGTCGCCAGCTTTTAAGATCATTGAAAGATCTTTCCCCCATGCTGAGGGTAACTGCCAGTGGAGTTTCGATTTTTATCTGTTCGATGATCTCGGCAAGCCAATCGGTTTTTATCCCGTAATCTTCCCCGGCTTGCATGACAACAGTTCCATATCCGAACTTGACGATCCGACCAGCGCATTCGAAGATTTCCTCACGTGTCATTCGATATCGTTCAAGCTTGCGATTTCCGATATTCAGACCGCAATAGGTACATTTACGAACACAATAATTGGAGATTTCAAGCAATCCTCGAAGATGAACCTCATTTCCAACGGACTGCCTACGAACAGAATCGGCACGATCCCAAAGCTGGGTAAGCTTTACCTCATCCCTTTCCCGAAGCCACTGCTCGATCTCCTGAACTGACATCTCCTGTTCAAGCATGGTCAACCCTCTCTCTTGCCTCATGGTATGCCTCCAAGGCGGCAGGGAACGGTTGTAACGCACGTTCGAAAATGCCCAGGCTATAGGCGATGACCAGTCCGTAGTTAGTAATGGGCACACCTGCCCGCCGACATTGCAGGATTCGGCTGAGCATTTGTCTACGATTCCACATACACGCGCCACAATGGATTACCAACTTAAAAGGAGTCACATCTTCTGGAAAGTCACGACCCTGCACTGTCGTGAAATTGAGCTTACCCCCGACATACTGAGTAAGCCACCGGGGGATTTTAACCCGGCCGATATCTTCTCCGATGGGATGATGGGAACAGGCCTCCGCCACGAGAATAGAGTCGCCGGGCTTGAGTTGTTCGATCGATATGGCGCCCAATGTCTGTGTGATCAAGTCACCCTTAAAACGGGAGTACAGAATCGAGAAACTTGTCATCAAAATTTGCGGAGGCGTGTCGGCAGCGACTTTAAGAAAGGCTTGAGAATCAGTCACGACCAGTCGTGGCGGTGTATGTAGATTATCTAGTGCATGACGCAGTTCGCGCTCCTTGATTACCATGCAGAGGGCATCGCCATCGAGCAGGTCACGGATGGCCTGTACCTGGGGCAGGATAAGCCGACCTTTGGGGGCTTCCTTGTCGATCGGAACAACCAAAACGGCTGTTTGGCCGGGGCCAACCAGATCGGCAACAATAATGGGATTGTCCAGAAAATCGGCTGGTGCGGCATCCAGAATAGCCTGTCGTAGATCGGCGATACCCTTGCCTTGCGGGGCGATAGCTTGGACACTAGCAATTCCATTCTGTCTGAGCTTCTGTAGAACAGAGGAGTCAAATGTTGTCAGGTCGGCCTTGTTCAATACGGCAATGACAGGAATGGATTCGGCCTGAAGGCGTTCGACGATTTTTTGTTCGAAGGCCCCCCATATTCCATCCGTCACAACCACTCCCAGATCCGTTCTTTCAAAGACCTTTTGGGTTTGTGCAATTCTTTTTTCCCCAAGAGCTCCGATGTCGTCGATTCCTGCCGTATCAATGAAAAGAACGGGACCCAATGGGAGAAACTCCATCGGTTTTTCTACAGGATCGGTCGTTGTTCCCGCGGTTTCCGAGACGATGGAGACCTCTTGACGCGTAATTGCATTGAGCAGACTGGATTTACCCACATTGCGTCGTCCAAAGATACCAATATGGAGCCGAAATCCTTTAGGCGTTGAGTGTGTCATTGTGCTGGTCTCTTGGGAAGCTTTTCGTTTTTAACAAATCCCAGCCGACAAACCGCTTCCGGGCTGAGAAGGGAGTCATACTGATCGGAGGTCAGAATGTTTTGTTCAAGAACGACCTGTCGTATGGTTTTTCCGGATTCCCTTGCATATTGGACAATCTTGGTGACCTCCTCATAACCAAGAGGGGCTACAAGGGCTGTTGCCGTTGCTGTTGAATTTTCCACATGTCGTCGGCATACTTCTTCGTTGGCTTCTATGCCTTCAATACAGTGTTGACGCAGGATATTACATGCATTCGCCAACAGGTCGATTCCATTAAGCAGACAGTCTGCGACCAATGGAAGAAACGGATTTAATTCAAGAGAGCCGGCGGCGCAAGCCATGGTGATGACCTGGTCATACCCTGTGATCATCATAGAAGCCTGAGTGACCGCCTCGGGAATGACAGGATTGACCTTCCCGGGCATGATAGAAGAACCTGCCTGTCGAAGGGGCAGACGGATCTCGTCGATTCCGGCATCCGGTCCGGAGGAGAGAAAACGCAGGTCGGAACAGATTTTCCAGAGGGTGGCGGCACTGGCCTTGAGGATCCCGGAAACCTCGACAAAAACATCGGCATTTTGTGTTCCATCGACAAGATTTTCAGCTCGTGCAAATCCAATTCCGGTAATCTCCCGGAGACGATCCGTTACCCGAAAGATGTATTGTCGTTCCGCCCCTAGACCGGTACCGATTGCGGTTGCCCCCAGATTAATCACCCGAAGCCGTTCCTGGCACTTATAAATCCGCCAACGATCACGATTGAGTGCTTCGGCGTAAGCGCCCATCTCGCGGCCAAGCGTAGTCAGTACGGCATCCTGAAACTGTGTTCGTCCGACTTTGACGATATGGGCGAATTGCTTCTCCTTCTGTTGAAAGGCTTCCTGCAGGGCAACAAGCTCCTGTTCCAACTTCTGAATTAACTTTATACACGCCAGACGAAGTGCTGTCGGAAACGTGTCATTGGTAGACTGATAGCGATTGATGTCTTCGGTTGGACTGATAATGTCATAGCTGCCAAGGGGCTTTTGCATGATTTGTAATGCCCGATTGGCCAGCGCTTCGTTGACATTCATGTTCAGACTGGTACCCGCACCTCCCTGTAAGGCATCTACACTAATATACTCATCGAGTTTTCCTTCCGCCATCTCTTTGCATGCCTGTAGAATGGCTTTGGCTTTGCAAGGTTGATTGTTCCAGCCGTTCAATTCAATGCATATTTGAAGACAAGCTGTTTTGACCGTTCCATAAGCCCGGATCAATTGAGCATGCACAAGTCGATTGGAGAGAGGGAAATTTTCCAGTGCCCGCAACGTATGGATTCCGTATAACATATCAGCGGGTATTGATCGCTGTCCAAGAAGATCACTCTCATTTCTCTCTTGCGCCATAGTCCGCTTCGCTTAACAAAAAACATCTCGTTCACCATTCCAGACCTGATCAAGCATTGTACGGGCTCGTTTTTGGTGATCAGGCTCCATTCCCTGCAGAGTGTTTTCGATCAGTTTCGTTCCAATAGACCTGGTTTGGTCAGTAGCGTAATCCATAAGGTATTCCAGAAACGTGGACAAGGCGTTTGGGTCACAATGTTCCTTGATCAATCCCGGTTTGGCAAGGTCCATAAAATCCTGCCCCGTCCGACCAAGCCGATAACAGCCGGTACAAAAGGAGGGAATATAACCCAATAAGGCAACGTCACGAATGACCTCATCCAGCGGACGGTGGTCCCCCAGGGAAAATTGCGCCGTATCTTCTTGACTCTGCTCTTCAGAATAACCACCCGGATTGGTCCGGCTACCGGCTGAAATTTGTGATACGCCCAAAGCAAAGGTTTCCTGTCTCATCTTTGGAGTTTCGCGGGTGGACATGATAATGCCGGTATAAGGTATCGACAGCCGCAGGATAGCAACGATCTTACGAAAATCCACATCATCCACCGGTTGTGGAGGATGACAGGCGATGTCCGAACCGATTGCCGGCTCCAGCCGAGGCACACTAATTGTGTGCGGGCCTACACCAAATCGATCTTCCAAATGGTGTATATGCTGCATAAGAGCAAGAATCTCAAAACGCCAGTCAAACAGCCCGAAAAGTACTCCGATCCCCACATCGTCGATACCTGCTTCCATGGCACGATCCATAGCGCTGATTCGCCAGCCATAATCCCGTTTAGGGCCGCTGAGATGCACTTTTTCATAAGTTTGACGATGATACGTTTCCTGGAAGAGCTGATAGGTTCCAATGCCGGCTGATTTAAGCTCCCGAAATTCCTCCACGGTCAATGGGGCTACATTGACATTGATTCTTCGTATCTGACCATTTCCGGATGTTGTATTGTAAATCGTATTGATGCTTTTTAAAACATACTTGAAACCTTCCTGCGGATACGATTCTCCGGCCACCAGAAGAACTCGTTTATGTCCCTGTTCTACCAGGCTTTTCGTTTCAAGTGCAATCTCAGGCTGATTGAGAGCGCGACGCTTGACGGTCGTGTTCCTGGCTCGAAAAGCGCAATAAAGGCATTCATTGGCACACAGATTTGACACATACAAAGGCGCAAACAATACCAGTCTTCGACCGTATATTTGTTCTTTTACCAGTCGGGCCGTATCGAACAATTCCGCAAGTAGCTGAGGATCGCTAATTGTGCACAAAACGGCGATCTCTTTCATATCCAATCCCGTCATCTCTTGCGATTTGGCCAGCACCTCGCGGACATGAACAGAATCAGCTTGCCCATGCTGTCTTAATATACTCTGGATGCTATTCTGATCAATGATACATCTGTCTGTCTTCGAATCCATGTTCGAACCTGACTTTCATTGTAAAAAAACCGGAAAGGACCGGGATCCGGACCCAGTCCCTTCTGGGCATCGTTAACGATGCCCTCTAAAGAAGGATAAAGTATTCCATTTACATCATCTATTTTACATGTTCGGCAACGGTCTTAAGCAGTACCTCAGGCTTGACCGGTTTTTCCAGAAACGCCTTGACAGGCAGCCAGGTTTCATCCGGCTCAAAACCGAACGGCAGATTCATTTCCTTTCGCACACCACTGACCATGACTACGGGTGTACCCTTGAGTTGTTCGGCCTCGTTCAACTGCCGGGCCACATTAAACCCCTCATCCTTTGTGGTCATCATTACGTCTAATAAAATCAAATCGGGAGTTTCAGCTTTTGCCGTTTCAACGCCCTCTTCACCGTTGGAAGCAGTGTAGACCTCATAGCCTTTTGCTTCCAGAAGATTGGCCATGGACTCGACCAGATCGATGTCATCATCAATGATCAGAACCTTTTTTGCCATTGTATTCTCCTTCGTTTTCTATTTTGCGTCGGCATGCCAATCTACACCTCATGCCGCACTCCAATTTGTGTTTTGCTTTTTAATACCTGTTCGCCTATGCCGTTTTTTCTCCGGCTGCTTTGCGATAGCGATGAATTAGTTCGACCACCGATTTAGCCGTTAATTCACCATAAATCTTATCGTCGATCATAATAACCGGGGCGATCCCACAGGCCCCGAGACAGCGGGCTTCCTGCAAAGTAAAAAGCCGATCTTCCGTAGTCTGACCTACCTTGACACCCAACTCTCTCTTCAAAGCCTGCAGAACATCATCGGCGCCCTTGACATAGCAGGCTGTGCCCATACAGACGCTGACCACATGCTTACCGATTGGTTTTAGGTTGAAATAGTGATAAAATGTCGCCACACCCCAGATATGTGCCGTTGGAATATTCATCTCTTCGGCGACCACATCCATAATCTCGCGGGGCACATATCCAAACATGCCTTGTACCCGATGCAGGACGGCAATCAGATAGGATCCCGGATACGGTTGCTGCTTGATCCGGTTGATATACGTCTTGATCTGGTCTAGTTTTTCCTGCGTTATTTCACTCATCAACGTGCTCCTGTCGTTTTAAAAAATGGCCTTATCCGGGATGATCCCCCTGGGTAATTTTGCCTGATAATGTGTATGCAGATATTTATGCGAAGTCGGACTGAGCGGTCGCTGAAGAAACTCACGATAGAGTTTCTGGATGTCGGGATTTTCATGACTTCGCCGGATTGTTTTTCCCCGATCCAGATCATACAGCGCTTTGGCTCGTTTTTGCAGGGCCTCCTCATCAAGCGGAATGGAATTGGCCCCGGCGTAGGGCTGGCCGCCACCACCAACGCAGCCGCCCGGACAACCCATGATTTCAATAAAATGATAGCGGCCGGGATCCTTGCGAACAAGGTCCAGCAAGTTGCAGGCATTGCCAAGGCCATGTGCCACAGCGACACGGATTTCCCGGCCATCCATTTCCAGCGAAGCCTCCTTGATCCCTTTGAGGCCGCGAATGCCTCCCAACTCGATATCGACCAGCGTCTCGCCGGTATAGAGTTCATATGCTGTACGGATAGCCGCTTCCATGACGCCCCCGGTAGCCCCGAAGATGGCCCCGGCGCCGGAACTAAGTCCCAGGGGAGCGTCCACTTTTTCCGGTTGAATTTTCAGGAAATCAATCCCAGCGGACTTAATCATCCAGGCCGCTTCACGGGTTGTGACCACGATATCCACGCCCCGAAGATCATCGAACATCAATTCAGGCCGATCCGCTTCGTATTTCTTGGCTGTGCAGCACATGACGGCAACACTGAGGATCTTTTTTGGATCTACCTGGATTTTCTCGGTAAAATAGCTTTTGATCATTGCTCCGTTCATGCTCATCGGTGATTTACACGTACTGACATTATCGATCAAATCCGGATAAAACTGCTCCATGCATTTCATCCATGCGCTGGAACAGGAGGTAATCATCGGCAAGACGCCTTTGTTTTGAATACGTTCAAGAAACTCACTAGCCTCTTCCATGATTGTTAAATCGGCGGAAAATTGGGTATCAAATACATAATCGAATCCCAGCTTGCGGAGGGCCGCCACCAATTGGCCTTCCATATTATGACCTGGCTCCAGACCAAAGGCTTCCCCGATGGCAGCACGAACCGACGGCGCAAACTGGACGACTTTAATCAAGTTCGGATCGTTTAATTGCTCGAACAATTCCTGCGTATAACTTTTTTCCACAAAGGCCGCTGTCGGACAGACATTAATACATTGTCCGCAGGCCGTACAAACCGATTCGCTGAACGGCATGTTATAGGCCGGCATGACGACTGTGCGAAATCCACGATGGGCCTGGCTGAGGTTATGCACATTTTGCACCTCGCTGCAGATTCGCACACAGCGACCGCATAAAATACATTTGTTCGGATTCCGCACGACCGCCCGGCTGGACAGGTCTTCGTCATAGTGTTTCCTTTCGCCTTCAAAATGGCGTGCCTTGATTCCCATGCTATAGGAAAGCCGCTGCAGTTCACAGGTTCCGTTTCGGTCGCAGGTGTGGCAATCCAGCGGATGATTGTCGAGGATTAGTTCCACGATATCCCTTCGGGCTCGTCTCAATTCGGTCGTGTTGGTGTGGATCTTCATGCCGTCGTTGACGGGAAAAGAGCAGGAGGCGACATAATTCTTCATGCCTTCCACCTCAACGATGCATACACGGCAGGCGCCCTCGATGCTCAGCTTGGGGTGATAACACAAGCGGGGGATATGAAAACCGAGTTTATCGGCGGCCTGCATGATCGTCTGGCCGGAATCGACTGTATATGGTTTGTTGTTAATATGGATTGTAATTGATTTCTCCATGATCATCCTCATGCTTTGACAATCGCGTCAAATTTACAGGTAGTAAAACACTGCCCGCATTTGATGCAGGTTTCCTGGTTGATTACATGCTGTTCCTGTCGCTTACCGGCGATGGCGTTGACCGGACAAACCCGACGGCAGGCACCGCAGCCGATACATTTTTCTGTGATTTCGTATGTCACCAGATTCGAACAAATCCCGGCACGGCACTTCTTTTGATAAATATGCTCTTCATACTCATGACGGAAATTTTTCAGGGTACTGAGCACGGGATTGGGTGCAGACTGGCCCAGACCGCAAAGCGATGCCTTTCGAATCATATTGCCCAACCGTTCGAGTTTTTCGATATCGCCTTCTTTTCCATTGCCCTCCGTAATGCGAGTCAGGATCTCCAGCATCCGTTTGGTGCCGCCACGGCAGGGCGTACATTTGCCGCAGGATTCATCCTGTGTGAACTCCAAAAAGAATTTAGCAAGGTTCACCATGCAGGAATCTTCATCGATGACGATCATTCCCCCCGAGCCCATAATCGATCCGGCCGCCGCCAGAGATTCATAATCAATCTGCGTGTCGAGATAGTCTTCCGGCAGGCAGCCTCCGGAAGGACCACCGGTCTGGACGGCTTTAAATTTTTTCCCATCAGGAATACCGCCCCCGATGTCGTAGATAATTTCACGAAGTGTTGTCCCCATTGGCACTTCTATCAATCCGGTATTATGAACTTTTCCAGCCAAGGCGAAAACCTTAGTTCCTTTGCTGGTCTCGGTACCGACGGTACTGAACCATTCGCCGCCATCGAGAATGATAACGGGGATATTGGCCCATGTCTCCACGTTGTTAATCAGTGTAGGTTTGCCAAACAGGCCCTTGACAGATGGATAAGGCGGTCGAGGCGTAGGCATGCCACGACGACCCTCGATGGAGTGAATGAGGGCGGTTTCTTCTCCACAGACAAAGGCGCCGGCTCCAAGACGGATTTCAATATCGAAGGAAAAGTTACTGCCAAGGATATTGTTACCCAGCAACCCGTTTTCCCGGGCGGCGGCAATCGCCTTTTCCAGTCGTTTAATCGCCAGCGGATATTCGGCTCGGATGTAGACAATCCCCTTAACTGCCCCGATCGCGTAACCGCCGATCGTGATCCCTTCCAGAACAGTATGGGGATCTCCTTCAATCGCGCTTCGATCCATAAACGCCCCGGGATCGCCTTCATCGGCATTACAGATAACATATTTTTCATCACTGGTTTCCCGGGCGGTAATGTCCCATTTCAGACCTGTAGGAAAACCTGCTCCCCCGCGACCACGAAGACCGGCTTTTTTAACCTCGGCAATTACTTCCCTAGGACTCATGCCGGTTAAAACCTTGGCCAGAGCCTCATAACCGCGTACAGACAGATAATCGTCAATACTTTCAGGATCGATGATGCCACAGTTTCGAAGGGCAATTCGCATCTGTCGGCCGAAAAAATCGACATCTCCAAAGATTCGAAAGAAGCGATTATATAAATGATCTTCCTGGACTACAAGACGAGCTACGGGTTGCCGATGGACCAGATGTTCCTGGACGATCTCCGGGATGTCTTCTACGGTTATACCGCCATAAATGGTATAGCCCGGATTGATAATAAGAATCGGACCCTTAGAGCACATGCCCAGACAACCGGAAAGGTGGATGCCCACCTCTTCGCTGAGTCCATGCTTACATATCTCGGCTTCCAGAGCCTCACGGATAACACGGCTGTTCTTGTGGATACAAGTGGGGCCGTCACACAAAGTAAGGATTGATTTTGCTCGCACCTTGGTTTCCTTTCCGTGTTAAATGAGCCACTCTTCGATCACCTCATTGTTCTTGAGATGATGTTCAATAATCTGACGGGCTCGTTCGGGATTGACCTTGCCGTATTTTACAGGGATATTTCCTTCTTCCACGATTTCAACGGTCGGCTCCAGATTGCATCGTCCGGCACAACCTTTTTGGCTCAGGTAGACATCGGTCAGTCCTCCGTTGGATATGGCCTGGCGGAAGACCTCCATGACCTCTTTTGAGCCGGCGGCGATCTCACAGGTGGCCATCCCGACATAGACGCGTTTGGTCGAAAGATACCCCCGACCGATGATCCGGGCGACGGCCTCGGCTCGCTTTTTCTTGATAATATCCAGCGGTGTTACCACCTTATTGGCTCCTTTCAAATGTAAGGACAAAAGTATTTCCATTTTCAGCGGATTTCACTTCAATGGTCCCGCCGTGAGCTTCGATTATCTGTTTGGTAATATACAATCCCAGACCTGTTCCCTTGACCTTCTTTTTTTCGGGCACGTCGAGGCGGCTGAATTTTTTAAACAATCTTGCCTGGTCCTCTTCTGTAATGGGCCGACCATCATTATAGACCTCGATGATGATCCGATCCTCCTCAATGCGGTTTTTCAACTCAATCCGACCTCCTGCCATACCATATTTTGCGGCATTGTTGACCAGATTATTGGCCACGATCAGCAGCAGATCGGCATCGGCATTCATTTCCAGTTTCTCGTCGATGTTGTTCTCGATTTGCATATCTTTATCGGAGATCAATTTAGCAAAGGTATCCAGCGATACGTCAAAGATATCGGTTTTAAGGTGAACGGCAGTCCGGTTCAGCTCCAGGTTCCCCCGTTCGATTCGACTGAGATTTAGAAATTTCTTGACTGTGGCTCCGAGATAATCCAGATTGCGGCAAATGGAATCGATGGCTCGTTTCTGTTTGAAATTAATCATTCCGAGAAAACCGTCACGGATTGAATACGCATTCATAATCGCAGAAGCCAGAAGCCCCTTGAGTTCATGGGCGACAAATCCAATCAGCTCAACATAGCTGCGGTTGGATTCGGCTAGTTTCTCATTGGATATCCGAAGACGGGTTTCCCGTTCGTCCAATTTGGCGCTCATTTCATTAAATGCTTTTGCCAGTTCATCCAGTTCGACGATGTCTCCGCCGGTCGCAATGGCTCCACGAACATCCCCATGAGAGATTTGCTGTGTAGCCTGAAGCATACTGGTCAGGGGCCGGGAAATCATTCCGGAAAGAAGGTAAGACAAGGCAAGACCCAGAAGAATGGTAATACAGATGATTCCGACAAAAACCAGTAACACCCTGGCATTTCTGTCATTGAACGGCTTTTCTAGAATCCCCACATATAAGATTCCGATGACATCTCCTTCAATGTTCCGTATGGGCTCATATGCCGTTTTATACCAGTCGTTCACAACAAAAGCACGATCCTGCCAACTCTGGCCTTGCTCAATTACGCGATGATATACCTGATCTGAAACTCGTGTACCGATCGCCCTCTGGCCCTTGTCCGTCAATACATTTGTGGAGATTCGAACATCGCCCTGAAAGATGGTGACGGTGCCTATCGGTTTTCCCTCGTACATTTCAAGGCCGAAAACCAGGTCGCGAATCCGGTCGACCAGCGCGTAATCCTGATTGATCGTCCTGCCTCCATACAAAATGGCTTCCAACCGACCGTCCTTGTTGAAGATTGGCATCGCATATTCTTTAGCCATAGCCTGATTCAACACATCACGATCCGTCGGTCTGGCATGAGGTGTTTTCTGGATTGGCATGCGAGAACGCTCCCGAACCTCCAGAGGCATCTGTTCCAGTTCCTGTGGATCAATGATTCGAGTGCCACCGACTGGCGTCTGCTTATCAAAGGCCTCTCCTACAATTGCACTCGGATTATGAGTAGCCTGATTGGCCGGTACAAGAAACAGATAATGTAAACGAAGTTTATTCCGTAATGTATCAAGATCCTGTTCCGGGCTTACCAGTTCGAAGGCCTGGCCGATCCGGTCAATTTCTGTCTGATATACGCTTCTTGCGCTGCGAAGGTCCCTTTGTACATCTTTTTGAACACGCTGGAGAATCTGCGTCTGAATAACAGAATATCCCAGGCTGAAAATACAAAGTCCCAGCACAGCCACTACCGTGACAAAGGAAAGGAACAGTCGGGTTTTCAGGCTTCTGGGCGTCATATTTTTTTGACCTTATGTCCTGCACTGACAAAATAGATCAGGTTTTCAATTTCTAATTCAAGATTGATATTGTTCACAACCACATCTTCACCCCCACGCAATTGGATAGGGGCAAAATTCAAAATCCCCTTGATACCTGCTGAAATCATCAGTTCGGCAACCTGTTGTGCTGACATGTCAGGGACAGCCAGAATGCCGATTTTTATGTTATTTTCCTGCACGTAAGAGCAAAGTTCCTCTAGGGGAAGGATTGGAATATCCGATTTTTGGTCAAACTTTGCTGGATCGATGTCAAATGCGGCCGCTACTTCTATTCCTCCGACTGTAAAACCTTTATAACGCAACAAGGCGACACCGATCCGGCCGGCTCCTACGATAACCAATTTGTGAATTTCATTTTTTCCTAATACTTCACCGAGTTGATCGATCAAGTCATCAACCTGATAGCCGGCTCTCTTGTTCCCGGTCACTCCAAAAAGACTAAAATCCTTGCGAACCTGGGCAGGGCTTACACCTGCCGCATCGCCAAGATTATCGCTGAATACCTTTTTGAATCCCAGGGCCTTGAGCCGCTTCAGGGCATTCTTGTAGGTGGAAAGCCGTACAATACAAGCTCTGTTTGCTACCATGGACCAGTTCCCTGAAATTTAAGAAAACCAAATATTAAAAGCAATAAAAAGAATATATACGCACCAATCAAGGCGATTACAGTGAAAATATATCACAGAAAAACGTACCCGTCAATAAATAATGTGAAATATATCACAGAATAGTAAAGATTTTTCGTGTAGACAGTTCGACTCGCACTCTTTTATGTTCGTCATGTGTCTATAAATCGTTTATTTTATAGAATTTACGTTTTTTAGAGAAAACCTTGATTTCCATCTTTTTCTTGTCTTTTCTCCACTAATTCCTACAATTCCTCCTAGGTATTCACAGTACTCGATTAAGATTGGTCGTAAAGTGAAGACTGAAGTATCGACGCCACTATCTAAACAAACAAAAATAACAATATCCTATGTATCCTCAATGAAGAGAGGCTAATTATGTCTTGGAATGAAGAACCACTCGAATCGATATATGAACACGACAAGGATGGCGCTGTCTGGTGGTTTGATCAGAAAGCCTTCGAATGTAAAGTCCATGAGTCGTGGAGGAAGTATGACATGGAACGATATCGTGATCCCTGTAATGGCCAGATAAATCTCAATAAGACCGCTTTTAAAAATGATGGTCCCCCGTGGATTACAAAACTCCATTATCCATTCCCCTTTAAGAGAATGGAAGCTCAGCAAGGTTTCTTTACAATTGCCGGCAGATTAGATACGAACCATGCAGAATTAATAGGGGACCTACTTCAAGGAGACGAAACAGGAAAGTACATCATACCGAAGGAAAATAAGCAGGAAATCTTAAAACGACTTCGGATCATGGGAGTACTTGCGCAATCTCTCGATTATCCCGGTGCTGATCTTGTAGGGTCGGAATTAGCCGAACAATTAAAAACCAAGAACTAATTCTTGTAATTAAAAAACAAGAAAGAATTATGCTATTTAATTAGGCCAAATCCCATCCTGGATGGACTTTAGATACAATCTGGCGGGATCCAATACAACATGTTTGATCCTGACTCTATCCCATGTGTAGATAATATGGACGAGACCATCGTGGGTCTGTATAACAGCAGGATAGGAAAATTCCTTGTCAGGTGTGTTTTCAAGGATAAGAGCAGCATCCCAGGTTTTCCCATCTTCGCTAATTGCTATATTCAGCATTTCGCGGGCTCTGGGACGTTTTCCCGCTCGGATCGTATGATTATAGACAAGAAGCATCCTGTTTCCACGGAGCGTCATTGCATCAAAACCGGCATTTGGATTCGGCAGGGTACTCTGATTCATCGGACTCCATGTTTTCCCCCCATTTTTAGACCAGGTTTCAATGATCTTTCCTGATCGGCTTCGCATCATGGCCTGGATTTGTCCATCGGAATGTTGTAAAAGGGTGGGCTGGATAACACCAAAGCGTTTCCCATCGTCTTCAGGTACAATCATTTCCCATGTTTTCGCATTATCATAACTTGCTTCAAAATGAACACGCCAGCCGTCATGTTCCGTGCTCGATCCACATAAAATCGTTCCGTTTTCAAGCTGAATGGGTTTGTTTTTAATCGGACCCAGAATTCCTTTCGGGAGTTGTTGAGGTGAATCCCATGTTTTTCCGAAATCGGAAGACCTCATCAGCATTCCCCACCATTGACTGGGGCTGGGGCCGAGTTTATAGAACAGTAGCAGGGGGCCGCTTTTAGGAAGAAACAGAACCGGATTCCAGCAGGGAAAACGCCTTGAAGACGACTGAACTCCATTGGCGACCTCTAGAGGCAGCGTCCACGTACCATTGTCATTTCTTGATAACCAGATTCCCACATCTTCATGCCCTTCGCGTGTCCCCCCAAACCATGCGCAGACAAGGCCTTTGGGCGTCTCAACGATCGTCGATGCATGGCATTCCGCAAAAGGTGCTTCTTGAAAAATAAACTCACTTTTAAGAATCGGATTCGTGGTAGCTCCAATTGCTCGAACCGTGACAAGAACAACACAGGCAAATAAAACAATGAATAATGCGCGATAGTTATTGTACCAGGCCAATGACATACTCCTTACAAGAAGAACCAAATTATTCCTGTTAGTATAATTGATCTCTCCTGAGTATACAATTTCCTTCTCTCATGGACAGTTGTCAATCCAGTCTGAGCGTGATAGGATACTATTGAAGTGCCCCGAATCCCGGGGAATCGTACAGAATTGGGCTAGCCACAAGTTGAGGAGAAACAAAATGGTCAGGTATAGTATTGTTTTTATCTGCATACTTGCAGGAGTATTCTCAGTGATCTGTCATGGTGATACAGTTCGTATTGTAGATCGCCCTCAAGATTCCACAGGAAATGACTATTATATTGGTAATCGTGAACCGCTGCTGCCCAGTCCACTGATTCTGCTTGAGCCGGGTGCCGTTAAACCCGATGGCTGGTTGGAAATACAATTGCGATTGCAGGCAGATGGATTTCACGGTCATCTGACCGAGATCAGCAAGTTCCTGGAAAAAAAGGATAATGCCTGGCTATTTCCCGATACCGGACAACATGGCTGGGAAGAACCGGTTTACTGGCTTAAAGGCTTCCTTAATTGCGGATACGTATTGGGAGACGAGCGGATCATTGCAGAGAGCAAGATCTGGATCGAGGGAATTTTAAACAGTCAGAAGCCGGACGGCTGGTTTGGACCGGACCAGGGCAGGAAGGGGATAGCAACCGGCCTGCAAGGGCGTGAAGACCTGTGGCCGAACATGATCGCACTGTTCTGCCTGCAGGACTACTACGAATTCACTCACGATCAGCGTGTAATCTTGTTGATGACCAACTATATGAAATATCTAATGACCGTACCCGATGACAAATTTCTGGTCGGCTATTGGCCGAAGATGCGGGGCGGTGACCTGCTATATAGTGTCTACTGGCTGTATAACCGCACTGGAGACAAATTCCTTCTCGATCTGGCTCACAAGGTACACCGCAACACAGCCCGATGGGATGAGGATGTGATTAATTGGCACAACGTCAATATGTCACAGGGTTTCGGCGAAGCGGGCACCTATTATATGCAAACTAAAGATCCCAAACACCTCTTTGCTGCTGAACGGAACTGGCAGAAGATGCGTCAGTCATACGGTCAGGTACCCGGCGGGATGTTCGGGGGCGATGAGAACTGCAGGGCGGGCTATATCGGGCCACGACAGGCGGTGGAAACATGCGGCATGGTCGAGATGATGCTCTCGCACGAGACGCTGCTGCGGATCAGCGGGGATGTGATCTGGGCGGATCGATGCGAAGATGTGACCTTTAATTCGCTGCCAGCCTCCGTCACACCGGATTTCAAGGCTTTGCGATATCTGACAGCTCCGAATATGGTCCTATCCGACAAACAAAACAAATCGCCAGGTCTTCAAAATGGAGGTCCCATGCTGCATATGAATCCACATGATCACCGATGCTGTCAGCATAATATGGGACACGGCTGGCCATATTATGTCCAGAATCTGTGGCAGGCCACACCCGGTAATGGACTGGCTGCGGTATTATATTCTCCCTGTATGGTAACGGCCAAAGTAGGGGATGGTACGGCTGTAATCATTCGCGAGGTTACGTATTATCCCTTCAGCGAAAGGATCGGCTTGATCCTGTCAATGCCAAAATCCGTCAGTTTTCCACTGTATCTGCGCGTGCCCGGCTGGTGCAGGAATCCACAAGTTTTGATCAATAATGAACCTATGAACGTTTCTGCAAAGCCGCAGGAGTATATCATGATCGATCGCGAATGGTCTGATCAGGATTCGATTAAGTTGACGCTTCCAATGGAAACCAGCTTACGAAAATGGACAACCAACAAAAACAGCGTCTCTGTGGATCGCGGGCCGTTGACCTATTCGCTTAAAATCGGCGAAAAATATGTCCGAGAAGGCGGCACAGAGAAATGGCCGGCTTGGGAAATCCATCCGACAACACCTTGGAATTATGGGCTTGTGCTCAATGAGGCCAATCCTGCCGCCTCATTTAAAGTGCGTCAAAAGGAATGGCCGAAATCCGGATATCCGTTTGAGGCAGAGGCGGCGCCGATCCAGTTGGTTGCCAGGGCAAAAAAGATACCACAATGGCAATTGGATCATCTGGGGCTGGTTGGGGAGATTCAGGAAAGCCCCGCCCGGTCCGATGAGCCTATCGAGGAAGTCACTCTGATCCCAATGGGGGCGGCCCGACTGCGAATTTCCTCCTTCCCGGTAATCGGCAGTGGACCCGATGCCCATGAATGGAGACCGCCGCCTCCGCCCCCGGCAAAGATGGCGTCCCATTGCAATCCATCCGATACGGTAGAGGCCCTGTGGGATGGAAAAATACCCTCCAGCAGCAAGGACCACAATATCCGACGATTTACCTGGTGGGATCATCGCGGCAGTAAAGAATGGGTACAGTATAACCTTGACGGCCAGAAAACCGTTTCTCAGGTCGAGGTCTACTGGTTCGACGATACCGGCACAGGGAGCTGCCGTATACCCGCCTCGTGGCGATTGCTGCATAAGGTAGGTGATGACTGGAAACCGGTTACCGGGGCAAGTACCTATAGTGTGGAAAAAGACCGGTTCAACAAGGTTGCATTCGATCCGGTCAAGACCGAAGCTCTCCGCGTTGAAGTCCAACTGAGGCCCAATGTCTCCGGTGGCATCCTTGAAATGCGTGTGAAATGATATCTGTTCGAACGAGATAGTTTCTCTGCTGGTTATATGTGGCATTGTAATACTGGGGCAAGATGAGATCACCAATACGGAGAAGTAAAAAAATTGGTCTTACTCAGGGTGGTAGAGTCTGGAATGGGAAGCCATCTGAAAAGTGGTCGCGATTATTTCCTCAAAACACATGGCAAAAACTGTCTAACGAAACAGATTCACTTAGAATCATTACAGAGAATCCATCCAAAAATTATTTTCATCCCTGTTCATCCAATCAAATTTTATCGGTAATTAATAGGTTGCCGGAAAGTCTTACTCAAGACATACGAGCAATAGTGTTACGACGAACTCCTAAAACAGATGAGAAATTAATAATTGAGGCATGGAGAAGATTCCAATGCATTATTCTCAATTCATTCCCTAAAAACCTTAAAATGATTTGGCCTGAAAAGCCTCCCGCTCGAATCATTAAGCACATGAATCCATGGTGTGACTGTTGGAGCAATGAAAATGGGGCCTGGACTCTTCAGTGGACACATAAAATAATCCGCAGGTATTATCTTTATCATCTATTGCTTCATGAAATCGGTCATATCAATGATTTTATACACAGTAAGCAGAAAATGCGGGAAGGTTTCGCTGAGAATTTCGCTTTGGAGTGGGCCAAAAAATTAGGGCAATTATGAACCCAATTTTTTTAGCAGGGAGGAAATGGAGTGCGTTATGTCATGAAACAAAAGATGTTATCATGGGGGGATGATTTTATCATCAAGGATGCCGAAGGGCGGGATTGTTTTTTTGTTGACGGCAAGGCTTTCAGTATCGGACATAAGCTTTCGTTTCAGGATATGACGGGCAGTGAACTGGCCTTTATTCGGCAAAAACTGCTGGCTTGGAGACCGACCTATGAGGTGTATCGGGAGGGGCAGCTTTACGCAATTATTAAGAAGAAACTACTGGCATTTTTTCGGAGCAAGTTTATTGTCGATGTGCCCGGGCCGATGGATTTTGACGTTCAGGGTAATTTTACCGATCATGAATATGTTTTCACCCGTGAAGGTTCGACAATCGCGGCGGTATCGAGGAAATGGTTTTCCTGGTCGGACACGTATGGAGTGGATATTGCCGACGGACAGGATGATGTGATCCTCTTGGCGACAACTGTGGCTATCGATATGATCTGCCATGATGACAGGCATGGTGGAGTGGGGGATTGAAAGAAATACAAGCCGATATGAAGGAGATAAAAGCAGACAAGCGAATCGCCGTGTTATCACCGGTGGCATGGCGAACGCCGCCAAGGGCATACGGTGCATGGGAGACAGTTGCCAGCAATATTGCCGAAGGATTAACAGCACGGGGCTGGGATGTAACACTGTTTGCAACGGCTGACTCGGTGACCACAGGAAAACTGCATGCTGTAATCGAACAGGGATACGAAGAGGACAAAAGTCTCGATCCGAAGGTGGCTGAAATCCTGCATATCTCGGAGGTGATGGAACGAGCGGGAGAATTTGACCTTATCCATAATAATTATGATTTTATTCCTCTGGCATTTTCTCGACTGATCAATACTCCGATGCTGACGACAATTCACGGCTTTTCCTCCGACAAGATTCGGGCCGTTTATCGAAAGTATAAAAAGGACAGCTATTTCGTATCGATCAGTGATTCCGATCGCGATCCCGAACTGCCGTATCTGGCAACGGTCTACAACGGCATCGACTTGACTAATTTGACATTTCGAGAGAAGCGGGGGGATAAGCTTGTGTTTCTGGGTCGAATCCACCCTGACAAGGGCGTGCATCTTGCGATTGAGACAGCCCAGCGATGCGGAAAGGAATTGATTATTGCCGGGATCATACAGGATCAGGAATACTTTGATACACAGGTTGGGCCTCATATCGATGAAAGGCAAATCCATTATATCGGCCCGGTCGATCCGCCACAGCGTGATGCGCTGCTGGCTAAAGCGTTTGCAGCGCTGCATTTGAATACGATCCCCGAGCGGTTCGGCCTGGTGATGGCCGAAGCGATGGCGGCTGGTGTTCCCGTGATCGCGATGGATCTTGGTTCATGCAGGGAAGTGATTGAAGATGGAGTAACAGGCTTTCTGGTCAAGGACGTCCGTGAGGCCATAGAAGCAGTAGGGCGGATCGAGACCCTTTCCCGAGCCGATTGCCGCCGGCGAGTGGAAGAGAATTTTACGATTGACTATATGGTTTCTGGTTATGAAAAGGTATATCAAGAAATTTTTCGAAGAGAAGCTGCGAGGAATAGGAAATGACTTCTTTTTATATTCGTATATTTTTCTTAATCCTTTTCCTGGCCTTTCCCGTAACGGCAGCCAGTCAGACTGGATTGGAGGGAAAGATTGATTTAAAAGCAATTCCTTCGGTAATCCTGTTTCAAGGGGATGAAAAACAGGCCTATCGTGATCCCGCAGTCCTTTATCATAACGGTGTATTCCATCTGTTTTTTACCTACGTGCAAATCGAGGAGGACGGCAGGATTTATTCATATACAGCACACAGCAGCAGTAGGGATCTGGTGCGATGGAACGAGAAACGTCTTCTGACACCCAAAGACCAGCGATTGAACTACAGCAGCCCGGGCAATGTGATCCGGTTCGGAAGACAGTGGATACTATGCCTGCAGACGTATCCGAGGCCGGGTTATATAGTCGAACAGATCCCCCACTACGGTGATTCAACCGCGCGGGTTTTTCTGATGCGGAGTGATGACCTGGTCCACTGGTCACAGCCGGAACTGATACGGGTCAAAGGACCGGATGTGCCGGTCGAGTCAATGGGCCGAATGATCGATCCGTACCTTCTTCGGGACAAGGATCAGCCCGGCAAATGGTGGTGTTTTTATAAACAAAACGGTATAAGCATGTCTTATTCATATGATCTGAAGACCTGGATATATTTCGGCAAGGCACGGGCGGGTGAGAATGTCTGTGTATTGGTGGATGACGATGAATATGTGATGTTCCATAGCCCGTCCAACGGAATTGGCGTCAAACGAAGCACGGACCTGCGAAACTGGCGGGATACGGGGCTGATTACGCTGGGCCAGGTCGATTGGCCATGGGCGAAAGGACGACTGACGGCAGGGGCCGTACTGGATTTGACTGATGATCAGCGTATTGGAAGATACCTAATGTTTTTTCACGGTTCCGGCCCGGAGTCGGAACGTGTCCACTTCGACAATTACTCCTCTCTGGGGATCGCCTGGAGCAAGGACCTGGAGACTTGGGAATGGTCGGGCAAGGACAAGGAAAGACAATGAAGACGATCGGCTTGATTGGCGGGATGGGATGGCCTTCCACGGCAGAGTATTACCGTCTGCTGAATGAGGGTGTGAATGACCGACTGGGCAGTCGAAATTCGGCACAAATTATTCTGTATTCCGTGAATCTCGATCCGATGGCACGATTGCAGAAGGCAGGGCAATGGGATGAAATTTCTGCCCAGATTATTGATTTTGCCCAACGATTGGAAGCGGCCGGGGCTGAGTGTATCCTGCTTTGCTGTAATACAGTACACAAGATAGCCGAGCAGATCGAGAGTGCAATCCATGTACCTTTTCTGCATATTGTCGATGCCGCCGGCAGGGCGATACAATCAAAAAATTTGAAAACGGTCGGACTTTTGGGTTCAAAATTTGTCATGGAGGATGGATTTTACATGGATCGATTGAAAAATACGTATGGAATTCAGGCCCTTCTTCCTGGCAAAGAGGAGCGACAGTTTATCGATAATGTGATCTATGATGAATTGTGTCAGGCTCAAGTCGTATCCGAGTCACAGCAACGTTGTTGTCAGATTACCGAATCGTTAGCAGCAGCCGGAGCTGAGGGGATTGTCCTTGCCTGCACGGAATTGATGCTCCTGTTTGAAGGAATAAAACTATCTGTACCGGTCTTTGATTCAACCCGCATTCATGCTGAAACAGCAGTAAAATTTGCTACCGAACCGACGTTCCAATAAGATACCCGTCCAATACATGGAGGTTAATATGCTAAAAGAACTGGTGACGCGATACAAAGGCAATCCGATTTTAACGCGGGAAAATGTGCCGTATAAGGTCGAGACAGTGCATAATGCAGGTGTAGTTAAGCGTGACGGCAAATACGTGATGATCTTCCGCTCGCACAGGGATAATGGTCGCTCGATCCTGGGGATTGCCGATAGTGTAAATGGCTTCGATTTTACGGTTCGGCCGGAGCCGTTTATGATCCCGAGTACGGAGGGTATTTTTGCCGAGTATGAGGAGTTCGGTGTAGAGGATGCCCGGATCAATCCGCTGGAAGGGGCATATTATATTACCTATAGTGCCTATTCACGCCATGGCGTACGAATCGGACTGGCACGAACGACGGATTTTAAGACGGTCGAACGGATTGCGTTTCTCACTCAGGCAGATTATCGTAATACGGTCCTCTTTCCGGAGAAGATTGACGGCCGGTATGTCAAGCTGGATCGACCGCATTCGGATATCAGCCCCTGGTCGATCTGGATCAGTTATTCGCCGGATTTACGATATTGGGGCGATTCACGGGTTATCATGAAGCCTGTGCAGTATCACTGGGATGAGATGAAAATCGGTCCCGGTGCACCGCCGATTCGGACCGATAAAGGCTGGCTCAACATCTACCATGGTGTCTTTCCTACAATGGACGGCAGTGTCTATCGGCTGGGTGTATGCCTGCAGAAGCTGGATGATCCCGCTGTCATCCTAGGTGTCAGTGACCGATGGATCCTTACGCCGCGGGATCCGTGGGAACTCGTAGGCTACGTGCATAATGTAGTATTCTGCTGCGGGGCCGTGCCGGAGGAGGATGGGAGCATTAAGGTCTACTGGGGAGCGGCGGATACCGTAATGTGTGTAGGTACGGCAAATATCGATGAACTGGTCGATTTATGCCTTAGTAATTCCCGACCGGCAATATAAAACCAACGACAGCCATAATTTACAATGAATAAGGAAAATTTCGATGGCTAAGATTGTAACCTGGAAACAGATCAAATCGGCAGATCAGTGTCGGTACGATGGTATATCGCTGGGGGAGGTTATGCTGCGACTGGATCCGATGGATGTGCCAACCGCCCGAGCTATGACGTTTCGTGTTTCGCAGGGGGGCGGTGAGACGAATGTGGCCTGCGGCTTGGCGCACACTTTCGGACTCCGAAGTGCCGTAATGACAGTACTGGTGGATGATGAAGTAGGACGGAATATACGTAATCAGTTTCGTACAGCAGGAGTGGATGTGAGCCGGATTATATGGTTCAACACGAAAAACGACGACTCGAAATTAACTACCGATCAAAAGGGGACACTTTGTAATGGCGTTAATTTTACGTATAACGGAAGCGGAGTGATCCCCTCCCATACTTGTTATTATCGCGGAAACAGTGCAATCCGCCAACTCGGCCCGGGAGATATTAACTGGATGGATCTGTTTACCGAGGGTGTAAGGGTATTCAATACAGGCGGTATTTTTACATTGATTTCACCTACAACATGGGAGGTGGCATTGGAAGCGGTACAAACGGCCAATGAGCAGGGCACCTTTGTCACAGCGGACCTGAACTACCGTTCGAAAGTTGAGCCGGACAAGTCTCGAGCCAGGCAGATTAACCAGAAAATCGCTCCCTATCTGGGCTTTCTGGTGGGGAATGATTCGGACCTGTCCGATGCTCTGGGCTATGAAACAAAAGTCGCGAAAAATGCTCCGTTTTCCGAGTGGCTACAAGCTTATAAGGAAACCGTGCAACAGGTTGCCGGTGATTTTCCAAATCTGAGCCTGATCGGAACCCAATGGCGGGGGGCACATAACGCCGACTTGATCAGTTGGGGGGCCGTGTTATATGACGTCAAATCCGAGGTTTTTCACGTCGCCCCGTTGCGGGAAAATATCCCTATCCGTGACCGAACCGGCGGGGGGGATTCGTTTACCTCCGGTGTGCTGGCGGCGATCCTTAAAGGACATGACCTCTCTACTGCCGTACAATGGGGAGCCGCGCACGGCATTCTTGTGCAGGAAACACCAGGGGATGTGACCCTGATTGAGGAAGACCGCCTCTTGGCTGAGGTAAAACGAGGTGCCTCCGGCAGGGGAGTGAAAGCGTCACGATAAATTCTATTCTATGGTTTATTATGTCAGCTTATTTGGGGAAAACAACGGATAAGTCTATCTAGTGAAAGCTCTGTAAAGTTGCGAACCATCAATGAGGCAGAGATAGCCAGGGGAAGATCGTCCGGATCGGCCCCGGCACTAATGACAACATAGAGAGCGTTGGCATTGCGAGCGGCCAGAAATCCGGAAGCGGAATCTTCCATAATAATGCATTGTTGGACAGGAACACCCAACTTGTCGGCTGTAATCGTGAATAATTGAGGATCTGGTTTGCCTATAGTGACATCGCAGCGTGTGGTGATAGCCTGAAAATAACAGCGAATCCCCAAGCCGTCGAGAACGAAATCGACATTGGCTTTGGGGGAGTTGGAGGCAGCGCCGCAGGGAATATCAGCCTCGTTGAGTTCGTTTAAAAGGGCGTTCAGGCCTGGGATTTCCCGAAGATGCGGACCGAACAACTCGCGATAAATAGCTTCTTTTTCTTCGCCTAATTTATGAATCCATTCAGGCGTAGCCTTGTTACCGAGGAGGGCGGTAACGTTTTTATCATTGCTTCGTGCATGAATGTTGGCCTTATAATATTCGGGAGTAACGGGCAGGTTATGACGTCGCCCCAGTTCGATCCAGGCAGCCTGGTGAAATCGATAATTATCCACCATCGTCCCGTCCACGTCGAAGATAACGGCCCAGTGATTTTCTTCCTGTTTTAGTTTCATTGGATTCTGTTCCGTGAAATATTTGGGAAGGATCAATATAGGAATAGAAAGGCGATTATTCAATACTCCAAGGGGTTTTTTCTGAAAAATAGCCGTTTGAAGGGCGAAATGAACACAAATCAAGGATTGACACAAAAGCCAGTCACCGATAAAATTCGGTGTTTATCCCTGTTGAGGAGAACGAATTGCCATGACAGCGCAAAGTGAAAATACGCCGCCTACCGTGCTGGTGGTTGATGATAACGAACAGAACCTGGAATTGCTGATAGCCTATCTTGAAGATGTCGAATGCGAAACAGCTTCGGCAATGGATGGCCCGGAAGCGCTGGAGTACATCAATAAACATCCGGTGGATTTGCTTTTATTGGATGTAATGATGCCGCGGATGAGCGGATTCGAAGTATGTCGCCGGATCAAGGCTGATCCGCATACTTCGCACATTCCGGTGATTATGGTCACTGCGCTCAATGAGATTGGCGATATCGAGCGGGCGATTAATTCGGGCACCGACGACTTTCTCAGTAAGCCGGTTAATAAGTGGGAACTGACTACCCGCGTACGAACAATGCTGCGTTTGAAAGACCTGACCGATAAACTCGAGCGGACACTGGCCTATCTGAACGAAATTGAATCGCAAATTCAGGAAAAAGCAAGACAATGACCTGTACTCTCGGCGTCCCATAAGAGACGCAATTTCCCCGACTTCACAGCGGGATCAAATCCCTTTATTCCATTGTTTGTTATGTTGGACATGGGACAATCGTTACATCCAGCACAACTAATCCATTCATCCGGGGTTACTTCCGGACATTTTTCTCCCTGCTTAAAAGACGGTTAAGAAGTCTGTAGGCACTGTCGATAACCCCACTGCATTGGTGTAATCTGAATCTTTGAGAGTGGGTATTCATGAGTAAGTTGCTGGAGATCTTTGGTAGGGCGATCACGGTCGATACAGCAGATTTGATCTGGCATTGGTTGACGGCTCTGCAGGAACGCGGCCCACTCAGGGAAGAAAGGATCGGGAACGAATTTGAGACGATTGTCGAACTTTTGGGCAATCGCAAACTGGATCGTGCACAAGAGAAGCTGAATTTTCATCTCTTTGAGCATCCCGATTGTGTTTTTGGACGCATGGTGGCGGCGGCGATTTGCCTCCACCGCAATCAACCCCAGGAAGCGATTGTACAGCTTCAGTCGGTCTATCTTCGCCAGCCGAGCAATACGATGGCTCTTTATACATTGGGTTTTTGCCATGAACGATGCGGTCATGAGGCCGAGGCTCTGGAATTCTATCAGGACTGTATTAAATTCAAAGGCCATCTGCAGCTTCCAAGACAACGTATGGCGGCGATCTACTTCAAACGGGGCCGATTGGACAAGACGATCATTGAATATGAAGCCGTCGTTGCCGAACATCCGGAGGACATTCCTTCTATGGTCCTTTTAGGACATTTATATATAGAGGATCGACAGTATGAAAAGGCGATTGACGCCTTCAATATGGCCATTGTTTCGCATCCGGATAATTTCCATGACGACAGTGACAGTGAACAAATGGATGAACTCATGGGAACCGGCCAATTCGAACAGGCCCTGGAAAATGTGCAATGGCTGATGGGGCGAATCGGACCTATGCCTGATTTGTATGTGAAAATGGCCGATATTTTGAGTCGGGCCGGGCGGGCCTCGGAGGCGATCGTTCATTATGAGAAAGCCCTGCGTATCCAGCCCAATTATCTGGAAGCCACAATCAAACTGGGCACCCATTATCTTCGTCTTCATCGTTATGCCCTCGCCGCCGAGCAGTTTAACCGGGGTGTTGAAATCAACGATGAAATTGTGGAAGCCTATATAGGATTAGCGATAGCCCAACATTTGGCCGGGCAAACGGAAGAAACCTATCGTACCTTGTCACTGGCCGGTGCCATTCAGCAAAACAGCACCCTCTTATTTTCGGAAACGGCCACGCTGCATCTACAGGCTGCTCTGGATGAACATTCAGGTATTTCATCCGATGAACCGCCGGACAAGGTCGTCCTGATTGAAGATGTGATCAAGGCACACCAGAGACAGATGAACATGTCTCCTCGAAGTGCCGATGCTCATTACAAATTCGGCATTCTGATGCTGGTCGTAGGGGACTTCAAGCGAGCGATCGAGGCTTTTGAAAATGCTCTTCGTATTAATGCGACGCATCATCGGGCCTTGAGTAAGCTGGCACTGTGCCTTTGCGAAACAGGACAGGAACAACAGGCCATAGAACGCCTTTACAGAATAGAGCATCTTGGTTCGAATACAATGGATCTACACTATCAAACCGCGATCCTGTATTGCGACAAACCTCGCTTTGCACAGGCAATATGTCGACTCGATCAGCAATTTACGGGAGGATTCACCGATCCCGATGCTCTGGTAAATATTGAAGTGGTGCTGGAAAATCTTGGCCTGATCGACCGTGCGACGACAACATGGGAGCGTCTGAACGCAACGGCGAACCATGCTATCGGAGAGCAAAATCAAGGATAACAAGCAGAAATGCAAATGAATCGACCGAAAGTAATGAACGGCGATGGCCAATGAATTAACAGCACTGCCGGAATTTACGCGTTGCCTTTTCAAGCACGCGTATCTTTTTTTACCGTGGTTTTGCCGCACGTGTAATGATTACCGGTTTAAGGTCAATGACGTATCCAATGCCGTCGATTTTGTAGAAGCCTTGAAAAAAGACAAGACGCTATTTTTTGGATCATCTCCCGAACTGGCCAAAGCCAATCGCAAACTGTTGCGGTTTTATGATGCCGCCAAACCAAAGTCCAAAAATCCTGACAGCAATTCGGATGCGATCCATTATCTGCGTAGAGCATGGTTTCATGCATGGAAGAACCGCCATGTGTTTGGATTGCGCGGCCATGAAGTTCGACTGATGAAGTTTTTTCATGAAATATATGTGCTGGGAAAGGCTCAACATCTTGCCGACCTGCAGTGCATGGCCCGTCTGATCGATCAGGATGTGGTTCGGCTGGCTCGTTCGATTTATCTCCCCGGAGGCTGGACACCTTCCAGGGCCGTCATAAAAGCGAATGCCGAGTTACGAAAGCTGGAAACAGCGCTTTTCAACGGCAAAGAACCCACCCCCGAATTATGTAACCAGGTCCGTCGAAGAAAGGCAAAAACATACGCGAGATTTCAAAAACTGATGCGCGATAGAAAAGAAGCCGCCCGGCAGCGAATCACTGAAATATTTGATGAACAGGAGTGGTTCCCTATAGTAAAAAGTGCGACCCTTTATGAGCATCTCCGAGAGGAAGGACTGGATGATTTGTTGCCTTCGACGTTTCGCGGCAGGGTGGGTGTTCAGCCGACCGGATATCCATTAACTTTTTACACCTATGCCGGCTTGGAACTGGACAGTCCGCCAATCAATGAAGTGACAATGAATCCTAATTACGGCACAGAAGAGCCGGATAAGGACTATAAAATCCATCCTGTCACGGATGGTACTTTCTATTGTGAGACCAAGGCCGTTGTCGGTGACAGTAAGACAAAGCATTATACCCTCGAATATAAACGTAGGGCAAGACGACTTAAATACGATTCGGTTGAAAAACTGGAACAAGTGATTGACCAGGTGCGAGCAAAACTAATTGAACATCTACAAAGCGATCATCGCGATACATGGGTACGAGCATTGATGTGTCTGTTGATTGACAAATATTGTGCGCGAATAGGCAATGAAGCATCGGCAAAACGAGAAGACAAAAAAACCTATGGGATTACTACATTACGAAATAGCAAGCACGTGCAGTTGAAAAAAGAGTATATTATAATCGAATATAGCGGAAAACATTGCCAGCCTCAACGGCACGCCCTCCCGATTTATCGGACCAGTCAAGAACAGAAAGATCATCCTCTGGAGACGTTGATTTCAAATCGCTTGATAGAATTGATTTTGGAAAAAAGACGCTATCTTTTTACACGGACTGATCGTAAACAATATACACCGCAAATGGTCAATGACTATTTTACGGCATCTATTGAACCGAATGCTGAAGCGAATCTTCCCTATGGCGGCGCAGGTTCACCATGCACTGTTCATAATATGAGAAATTTTCATGCCACTCGTTTGTTTCGTCAATATTCGGAGAAGTTTCTTCATCGCAAGCCGAATCCGACATATGAAGAGGTTCTGATCGCTTATCAAGGAAGAAATAAAACAAAAAGTCATCGTGGGCATCCTGGTGTATTATCGATTGTAGCACGTATGTTAGGAAACACACCATCGATTTGCAGGAAAAGCTATATTGATCCGCGAGAACAATTATTGTTTTTTCAGCGATGGAATTTTAGGCCTCCAGATTGCATTATTCGTGACTTGTTTGTGCAGGAAGATGAAGATACATATGGATTACGGAGGGTAATTCGTGGGGAACAAAAAAGGGCAAGAGAACTGGCAAAACAGAGTATCTGACTAGCGCAAAAAGACAGGCTTGTCATTACAAATCTTGATGTTTCCCATATATCCTTCAACAATCGAACTTATGTATTGATTACGATTGCTTAAAAGCAATGTAACCATAGATATTTTCATGAGTTATGAAACATTAAATGGATATTCCAGCGTTCCGTTCACATCCCCTAATGTAACATAACATATATTATGGGACGTTGGAAGGGCGGTCACATCTGGTGATTCAACTATCAAATGGGAGAAAGTTATAATCTTCTACAGCAGTTCAGCCAACGAACAAATACACTGTTCCGTTTCCGGCCAGCCGATACACATATCGGTCAGGCTTACTCCGAAACGCAAAGACTGGCCACCCTGGATTTCCTGACTTCCTTCTTCAAGAAAACTTTCCAGCATAATGCCCGCAATCAAATTATCACCACTATGAATCTGCTCACAGATATCCTCAAAAACAAATCTCTGTAGGCGATGATCTTTGGAAGAATTTGCATGACTGCAATCAATGACGACTCCTGTATCAATATGAGCTTTTTGCAGCAGGATTCGGGCGAACGCGACGTATTCAGAGGCAAAATTGGGTCCACTTACGCCGCCCCGCATGACCAGATGGCCATATCGATTGCCACAGGTCTCCGCAACGATAACCTGTCCGTCCCGGTTAATTCCCATGAAGGAATGCGGACTTCGTGCCGCCTTGATTGCATCCACAGCCGGGGCCAGATTGCCATCGGTCGAGTTCTTAAAACCAATGGGCATACTCAGGCCGCTGGCCATCTGCCGATGAACCTGAGATTCGGTAGTCCGGGCGCCGATCGCCGCCCAGGTAACCATGTCGGCCAAATACTGTGGCACAATCGGATCTAGAAACTCCGTTGCGATGGGCAAACCGATATTTCCAATCTCCAGCATTAGGCCACGCGCCTTACGAAACCCTTTTTCAATATCATAGGATCCATCCAGACCCGGGTCGTACAGCATCCCTTTCCAGCCAAGGGTGGTTCGAGGCTTTTCAAAATAAGCCCGCATGATTAACAATAGCTTAGGGCCTATTTTTTCCTGTAAATGTCTGAGCTTTTCGGCATACATCAGCGAAGCATCCCGATCATGCAGTGAGCAGGGACCGGTAATTACCATACGTCGGGTTGGAGGATCGGTCAGAATATCTGCCACCTGACGGCGCGTCCCCGCTACCAGAACACTTTCCTCATCGGTTTGCGGCAGTTCATCTTTCAACTGGGCGGGCGTCAGCAACGGTTTAAATTGTTTAATATTTAGATTGTCGGTCAGTTCCATGTTATTACCATCAATTTTTGTTGTTAGGTCCCCTGCCCTTTCAAAGGGCAGGGCTAGAAACAAATAGTGTACAGACTTGGAGCCTGTTGTCAAATCCCTTTGAATCCATGAAAGCCAGTCGGACCATTAAACGTCCTATTTAAGGGGCAGACATGGTTTTGAAAGGAAACACAAAATGAAACAACAGAAACTCTTATATCGCATCCGCTTTGTTCTCATTCTTTTTGCGATCGGATTAATCCTTTCAGGGATTATCTTTTTCCCGTTAAAACAGCAGTTAGATTTACTGGTTCGCCTGTGCGGTCCCGGGACATGGGTCGAAACTGTTTTTTCACCTATGGCTTATTGGATTGACAGGATGCACGAGGCTACTATAGATGTTCATCGAGATCATGCATTTGTGTTTTATTGCACAGACTGGGTGGCGTTTGCCATGATCATTGTCGGATTGGCTTTCTGGGGGCCAATACGGAATCCGGTACGGAATCGTTGGGTGATCGAATGGGGAATCCTCATTTCGGTTCTCTCCGTTCTTACGGTTCTGATCTCCGCTCCTCTTCGTGGATGGCCATGGTTCTGGCTCCCCTTTGATTCGAGCTTTGGGATACTCGCCCTTGTCCCCCTCTGGCTGGCTCATCATTGGACTTGTCGTCTTGAAAAATCTCTTCAGGAATAATACATTACTTTCATGAAACAACCACTGAAACGATAAACAACTACCTACTTTGCATATAGGATTCGCGCTAATGCAGCCACAATCACCCCATCCGCCAATGCATGAGCCAGCCAGGGGATTGCCATTCCTCCAAAGGTGTGTTTCGCCCAGCGTAGAGCCCACGATGCCATGGTCAAAGCGACGGCTGCGTCAAACACGAACGGCCATTTGACTGCTAAAGCCAGAACAGGGATATGATAACCCGCAAAAGCCAGATCAAGCCAGGAAAACCGGGCCGAACCTGTATCCAGAAGCCCCCGCCATAACAATTCTTCGATTATAGGATTCAAAACTAACGCCAAAGGGATAAAAAAGACAAGATTACTGCTGCTTAGGCCATATTTTGAGAGCACTTCGCCCAGAACCAGTTCTTCCTTTACTGCCCATGGCCATAAAAGCAGGATTCCTCCATAGATCCCCCCTGCTGCCAATATTGCCAAACCAAGACCTGTCCAACTCCAGCCGGAAAGTTTTATTTCTTTTGGCTGTCTATGCATCCAGACAGCGATCACAGTTCCGATGTAATAGAGAGCCCCGGCCAGCCATACATTTTGTAACACGAATAGGCCAAAGCCGATCGCCACGTAAGGGATAAAGATGAAGAATAAAGTATAATACATCAGGGATAACTAGCCATTGACAAGCTGGTAAGCTCGCATAACCTCGGCAACAGACCATGCCTGGGCAAAGGCGCCACGCGGTGTGTGGGGTTCATCCCCATCAAAAATCTCGCTGATTGTCCCAATGCAGCCTTGGTTGTCCATATGGTCCAATAAGGGCTGCAGGAATCCACCGGCCTCTTCCCGGCTGACCTTATCAAACCGATGCACACGCAAAAAGGCCTCGATAAACGGGCCGATCAGGTGTGACCATACTGTACCCTGATGATAGGCACGATCCCGACTCATCTGATCTCCTTCGTATCGGCCAATATAACGTGGATCGTGCCGGCTCAGCGTCCGGAGACCATAAGGCGTGAGTAATTCCCGCTCGACGACATCGACAATTCGCTGTTGCCAATTGAAGGGAAGCGGTGAATGTGGCAATGAGACTGCCCAGATCTGATTTGGACGCAGGCTGGAATCCGCCCTGCCGTCAGGCAGGATACAATCATTGAGATATTCCGTTTCCGAATTCCAGAACAAACGTCGAAAACTATTGGCTACCTTTTCGGCAAATTCGCCGTAAAAGCGGGTTTCATCCTCATTTCGAGCCTTGTAAAACTCAGCCAGATTCTGCAAACCATTATACCATAAGGCATTGATTTCTATGGCCTTACCGTAGCGAGGGGTAAAAGCCACCCCTCCACATTTGGCGTCCATCCATGTCAATTGTGTCTGTTCATCGCCACCAGTAATTAAACCGTCCTCATCCGCGTGGATTCCGAAACGTGTACCCTTACGATAGGATTCCATGACATAACGGATGGCCGGGAGAAGTTTTTTACGGAAGGTTTCCTCATCGCCACTAGCCTGTAAAAAGGAAAAAGCGGCATGAACGAACCACAAGGATGCGTCGATACTATTATAGTGTGGATCATTGCCATAGTCATCGAACCGATTTGGGATCATACCCTCATCGACTGCATGTGCAAAAGTTTTCAGTACACCGGCAGCCTCTTGAAAACGCCCGGTGCAAAGCAACAATCCGGGTAATGAAATAAAGGTATCCCGGCCCCAATCCAGGAACCACGGGTAACCAGCCAAAATAGTCGGGGTCGAACGTCCTTCGATCCGCCGTTCAACGATAAATTGGGAAGCAGCATTGCATAGGCGTCGCCATATATGCTGTGACCGGCGCTCCTGGCCTTGCCAATCTATTTCACGCAGTCTGAGGGCATCCAAGGCGATATCCGGATCGATATCCACCTCTACCAGCTGGTCCGGATCGACGCATCGTTCCAATCCCGCCCATAACACGATTTGTTGCGGCGATTCAATGCGGCTTTGATAATAACCAGGTGACCACAGATCTTCCAGGTAATCCTGCCCTCGCTGTTGTTCAACACAATAACAAAAATTAAACCACCATTGACTGTCCGGGGTATATTGCATCTTATCGTTTTGCAGCAGCAATTCGCCCGTATATCCGGCATCGGTACGGACAGCCCAAGCCTTGCCGCGTGAAATCGCACGCAGCGGAGTCTGGGATTTCTGGAGAGCATGAAAATCGCGCATGGCCACCAGGGGCCGTATTGAGAATTCCAGAGGTGAATACACGCGAACAAAATCATAAACCACGGCCACGGCATCCGAATCGGGCATGAGATAGACTGATTTGGTCAGTTCCGCCACACCCAGATCATAATCAAAATGGACTCCACGGTCCTTACGAAAGGCAACCAGATATTTCATTCCCCGATCGGACATATATCCGTCAAATGTAAAGTTGCCTAGTTCACCCTGGTCTTTGTCGGCAATAACAACTTCCCGCAGCGCCGATAAAGAAACTACTCGATTGGCGGGAGGATTCAGGGAACCAACCAACAAGCCGTGATAGCGACGCGTATTGCAGCTGGCGATGGTTCCACTGGAAAAACCGCCTCGGCTGTTGCACAGAAGCCACTCGGTATTGAGCAGGTCTTCCATCGACCGTCCCTTGACCGAGAATCTTTGGGTTTGTTTGCCTGCATCGTATGTGGAGGTCAGCATCCGCTTATCCTTCCCTGGATCGTATGCTTTATCGCGACCGTCCCGCTTCGTGGTCTCCGCCAACTCCGCAAATCGCTTAAGCCAAGCTCTGACTTACCCGTTCGGCCGCCAGCAGGTTGCATCTTCGTTTTAGATTGTCCAGTACATTCATGAAGTTGATGTAGGAATCATACGGAGAATCGTATGGATTGAAGTACTTGTGCACATCCCCATCGGAAAAGTACTTCGTGCACATGTAATAAAAATGATCGGATGTTTGCAGCCTTCGCCAGTCCGCCAGAAGCCGCTCATCCCGAACATTCTTAATCATCTTTTCCAGACGATATACCTCATGCAGCGCGTTGGATTGCATCGCGTTGCCCAACCAGGCCGAAAGATCTCGTTCGGTATCGGCCCAACTGATAATATGCGGGACATCCACCACGTCCATGGCCGGATACGCATCTACTACTTCGCTGGGCGTCATGAAGTTATTGTCCGGATGTCGGAGCACCATTTCCGGAAGGTGGGCCATAAACTGAAAGATACCCGTGTCCTCCCACTGGTGCTCCCCAAACGTCTCGTAATCCATGAACAGGTTTACAACATGACCGTTCCCGTTAACACTGTTAACCCACTGCGCAAATTTCTCCGCTGTCAATGGAAATGCTTCCCAATGACGATTCGAAAACCGAAAGGCAATATCGTCGCTGAGGGAATAATTTTTCAATAGAAGCTTCAGCCGTTCGCTATTTGGGGGACGATACACAAAATTAGCGTTACGGTGGCCAAGAATATGGTCGGCGCCTTCGGTAATGATTCCATCGAAGCGTCCTATAGATTCCACGGCATGAGCCAGATCATTGTTGTAGATCAACTCGGTATTACGGAAGATGCGCGGGGTTTGCCCAAACATGTCTTGAATCTTTTGGACATGTTGTTCGACCTGTTCGACAAACTCGTCCGGAGAATACAGGAAACTGAGGCTGTGATAATACGTTTCGGCCAGAAACTCCACACATCCGGTTTGCGCCAAGGCGTCAAATGTGCTGATGACTTCCGGACAATATTTTTCAAACTGTTCCAGAAGAACTCCGGTTATGCTGAACGCGATTCGAAACCGGCCGTCAAAACGCCGGATGGTTTCCAATAACAGCCGATTCGTCGGCAGATAGCATTTATTCGCCACCTTGCGGCAGACGGAAGCATTCTTGAATTCGTCAAAATAGGAACTGGATCGTTCAAACACCGTATAATGACGCAGTCGAAACGGCTGATGTACCTGAAAATAAAAACAAATTGTCGGCATAATTCCCCGCTACACTTGGACAAGCAGTTCCTCGTAGATGCGTCCGCATTTTTCGGCGGCGTCGGCCCAGCGAAGTTTGCGCACCTCAAAGTTGCCATGCTCACGTAAAGTCATCTGTAAAGGAGGATATTTCAGGACGGCAACAATTTTATTGGCCATCTCGACCACATCCCAAAAATCCACTTTAAGTACGTGAGTCAAGACTTCCGAAACACCGCTCTGTTTACTGATCAGAACAGGAACATCATGATTTAGCGCTTCCAGTGGCGCAATTCCAAAAGGTTCAGAAACCGACGGCATGACATACAAGTCGGCCATTTTATATACGCGTTCTACATCTTCACCTCGTAAAAAACCGGTAAAGAGTACTTTCTGGCCGATCCCCATTTCTGCGGCCATTTCAATCGTTCTTTGCATCATGTCGCCCGAACCGGCCATCACGAACTTGACGTTTTCAATCTCCTCCAGGACTTTTTTGGCCGCCATAAGAAAATACTCCGGCCCTTTCTGCATAGTAATGCGACCCAGAAAGAGAACGATTTTTTCATCACTACGGATAGGCGTCGGGGTGAAATTCCAGTTTTGCCGCGCATTTCGTTCGACGCCATTGTAAATGACCTCGACTTTTTCTCCCGGAACGCCGTATCGCGTGATTACGATATTTCGGGTCATATGGCTTACCGCAATAATCCGATCGGCCGCGTGCAATCCCCGTCGCTCGATATCATAAATTCCCTGGTTGACATGCTCTCCACTACGATCAAATTCCGTCGAGTGAATATGCACGATCAGCGGTTTTCCCATAACAGCGGATACGGCGATACCCGCAGGATAGGTCATCCAGTCATGTGCGTGAACAACATCAAAATCTTCTTCCAGTGCCAGTCGAACCGCCGAACCGGCGTATCGGTGGATTTCGGAAAACATATCCCCGCCGTAATGGCCGGAGCGGGGCGCATCGCCTCCATGCATACGGAGTAATTCTTCGAGTACCTCCTGACCATGCACTTCGGAAATACGATGTTTTGACCGCTTAAGGTCTATAAGAGCTTGTAATTGTTTCTGATATTGATCGGGAGTTGCATAGGCCTGTAAGGGTGAGTCAATGGTTTTAATCCGAATATGCTCCAGGCCGGAATAATCATGGGAAAACCGGTCTCCCCGAAAACTTGAATATGGAGTGAGCATCTTAACATGTGTGGCCTGCGGTATGTCGATGGATTGAGGTAAAACAAAAATGACTTCAATTCCTGCCTGACTCATTGCCTTGGTCAGACCATAACATGCTGTACCCAGACCACCACTGATGAAGGGGGGAAATTCCCAACCGAGCATGAATACCTTCATTCTACGCCCCCTGGCCTGTGCCTACTTTCCTTGCGCCACGAGTCAAACTCCCTTTTGTCATCGCGGACCATGCCCGGCCCGTTTAGACTCCACACCCGTGTATTATAGGGAAGCATATAGACATTCGTCCATGAAATTTTAAAAAAATTTGATGTATCAGGCCCGTCTTCCGCCATCCTTGGCTCCACGTCATCAATCCCTCATACTTATATTTCCCAATGATGCCGTTTTCTTTGTGTCAATCTACGGAAATTTATCCATCTTTCGTCTATATATCGGCCCAATAGAACCGTTTTCTTGACGAGAATAGCCGGAAAATATGCCTTTCGACCATCACTTACGGGAATCTGTCTGCTCTAAAAAGAAAGAACGAGCCGCCCCCCTCGGGAGCGGCTCGTGCATCTCATTTTCAAAACGGCCCCATCAAGAGCCCATCTTGTTACAGATCCTGAGGCTTCACGGTGCTGCGACGATTCAACTTGGTCCTTTTGCCCGCCTCATCAATCAGAGCACAAACTTTGGCATTTAACGCCCCAAGGGAATCCGATGAGGTCATCAGGCCTTTGCTCTTGATGTATGCCTTGACCTTGCTTGCCACGATCAGCGGATCCTTGCCGGCAGACTTCTTGGCGGCTTTCTTCTTTGCCTTTGCCATTCTGATACCTCCATGTAACTAAAGTTCCAATAAAATCAGGCACCCGTGTGCCAACCAACCATTTCGGGGGTATTTTGAGACCAACCTTGAGGTAATGCAACAAAAAAATGCCCCTTCCTTAAAAATTTTGCACGTACAGAACGTATAACCCAAAAAGTCTGCATCTAACAGTCCAGATTGTCTAAAGAGAAGCCATTCCTGTAGGGATTTCTTTGATTTTCAATTAATTGGTACTCCTTCCAGGACGATGAACGCACAGATGGGTGTCTGGTAATCCTTTGTTAACCCTTCAAGATCGGAGATGGACCTATGGCGCCAAGGCGCAGGAAAAAAAGCGAGACGGTCTCCCTGGAGGAGTTTGTTACGGTAGCCTTTGCCGAAGATGTCGATCTGGCCAAGCAATACAAGAAACTTCTCAACGACAGTAATATCCCTGCTGCCGTTAAAACCGGACCGGACCCCGGCTCTTCCTTCCCCGGCGTAGCCGTGATGGTTCCGGAAGAGTTCCTGGATGAAGCTCATCTTCTTATCGAATCTGAAGGAGCATGTAGTGATTTCTACGATATGGTCTTTCATGAAGAAGACGACGATATCCTGGAAGATGAGTTATATGATGAAGATTGTTAATCGGTCCTGACAACGGCAAGAAGGAATATCCCATGAGTGAAAAGAGTGAAAAGGACAAGAGTTTTATCGAACGGCGTAATGCCGTTATAGATCGTCGAATCGGAATGGACCGCCGTCGAGGCCCCGGACATCGACGCACCGAAGAGCGTCGCGCCGCCGAAGAGGGGGAGATGACCGACGATCAATTTGAATTTCTCATGGCTATCGACGAATACAAGCGTGCCAATCAGCGTCCCTTCCCTACATGGACGGAAGTGCTGGAAGTAATCAAGGCACTGGGATATCGTAAAGTCGCCGAACCACAATCGCTCAAGTCTTTTAAAAAGGAGACCGAGACCGAACCGGTTTCGGTGGTGTAATCAACGAATCCCATCCCGAGCAAAGAGCCCTTATAAAAGGGCTTTTTTTACGCATCATCATTCCTTTTTCCAACCTACAGTCTTTAATGCTGCTCCAATCTCCGTATTGGCCATAAAGTATTTCCAGCATAAGCCTGTACGATAATTTTCGATCATGATAATGATTGGTCCCTGGTCAATCGCCAGGTAACTCTGAGCAAACCAGTCCCGATCCAGGTTAAAAGCATCTCGGAATCCAAATGGGCCCCAGATTTTCCTGCCATACGTAAAATAGAAATGTTTCAGCGCAGCCAGAGATTCGGTTGGGACATAAGGCATGGCGCTTATTGCCGCCGTAGGGGAGATGGTGCCATTATCGTTCCGCGGTTCATGTGCCTTGTAGCCATCCGGATCGTCGCTGGCCGTCAAACCCCATAATAGTCTGTTATATCCTTTGTGTTTGCCGGGATTTGCCGCACAATAGGACTGATGGATGAGCGAAATGTTACGATTATTTTCGAAATAGTTACAGAAACGATCTCTCTTGCCACGTGGATCAAATCCCAGAAACGAGTAATGGGTAAAAAACAGAGGTCCACCCATTGGCCAGCCAACCCATTGCTTTTGTCCATAATAGGTATTCCCATTGAAATATCCCCCTTTTGTTTCGCCGATCCACCCTTTCTCATAACAGGAAGCAGGGATGGGAAATGTAGGGGAAGCAATTGCAAGCAAATAGGTAATCATGCATTCATTGAAGTGGCCTCCAATTGTATGATTCATCTTCCATGCATGATTGGGTGACCAGTGCCAATAGAGCATTTTTCCATCGGGTTCACGAAGGAACCAGTTCCACTCAACCTGACGCCACAGGGATTCAATTCTCCTGCGTATTTCGTCCTCTGTGGGATTATATTCATCGAAATACTGTCTTGCGGTAAGGAGACCCTGCATTAAAAAAGATGTTTCAACGATATCGGCACCATCGTCATATTTTGAAAATGGGATCGTCTGACCGGTACGGCCGTTAATCCAGTGAGACCACGCCCCATGATAACGACGTGCTCTTTGCTGTAAAAACCTGACCATTTTCAGCATACGATTGGCGGCTTCCCTGCGTTGAACGAATTCTCGTTCGGTTCCTACAACAATTGCCATGATTCCAAAGCCGGTTCCACCACTCGTGCAGGTATCACCACTTCCGGATCGTTCTCGGGCCAAGCCGCTGATCGGGTGACCATAATCCCAGAAATACCGGAACGTAGCCTGTTGCACTGAGGTCAGAAGTTCCTCATCTGTCATGGCTCTGGATCGGGCCGAGACAATCCTTGAAGGCGGTGACTCCAGATTTTGCTGATTGATTGCTGTAATTCGATAGAAGCGATGTAGGTCATTTACCCCCAGAAAATCGCTATAAACAGGAATTTCCCCGGACGTTTCACCAATCTTTTGAAACGGCCCTTCCGTCGAGACAGAGCGATAAATATTGAATTGTTTTAAAAGACCTCCTTCCCAGTGCAAATCGATTCGACTGTCATGCCCTTCCGCCTTCAATAAAAAGGAAAAGTATGTTCTCCCCTGCCCTGATGAGACAGAATTCAAGGCCAAAACACATGTAAAGTAGAAAACCAATTGATGTATGTTATTTTGCTTTAACATCGAAACAGTACAGATTTTCGTCATACCTCAGGTACAACCTGCCTCCTGCGACGACGGGATGAGCCCAACTAGGTCCACTGCCTTCAACACTCATTTCCCCTGTAATTTCACAGGATTGGGGATTGCATGTTGCCAGGGCCGCCCTACCGTTGCTTTCACCAAAAAGATACAACATGCCATCGGCATAAACCAGAGAACCTTTGCCCGGGCCTCGAATGTTCCATTTGACCTTACCGGTTGTCAATTCCAGACAGCTATAACCGTTGTTATGATTGCCATACACATATCCATTAACAATGACATATCCCCCATGATGGCAGACCATGTCATTTGTCCGATACACCTCATTTGTCCGAATTCCTGAAGCTGCCGATTCCAATGTCAGGCAGATTCCTCCCTTTCCATAGCCATTGGCCCAGAACACATACCCATCCGAATAAGCCGGATCCGGACAGTTAGCCGTATTGCGAGCACTGAAATCATTGGACCATAACATTTTTCCGGAGGCTGCATCAACGCCAACGATTCCTCTGTTTGTGCCTGTTACGATCATTTTCGTACGGCCTGTTACAATCGGAACGCAGGAACCATATTCCGGCCCGGCATTAAAGCCGGTGGATGTCCATTGGATGCTCCCATTTTTCTTATCAAAAGCCACAATGCAATTGTTCCCGCCCGGCTTGGCAATTGCCAAGTCCCCTACAATCAAAACCGACTCGGCATATCCCCATCCACCAGGCTTTCCACCAAGATCCGTAAGATCTTTCGACCATACTTCCTTTCCATCCTCTGCTCTGAAGCACCCTAGAACACCATTGCCCGAAAGTAAATACACGCAATCCTTATTGACTGTCGGAGTGGATCGTGAGCCGGGCGTGCTCCGGGTCCAGGCCTTATCCGCACGAGTTTGCCACTTTCTATGCCCCTGGCCGTCCAGGGCAACCAGAATCAACTCATTGTCCACATCTCCGGTGGCATAGATTGTCCCATCGGCAATTGATACGGTCGAAAAACCTTTCCCCAGGCCATCGGCTTTCCATAATTGGATTGGTCCCCCTTGCGGCCAGGCCTTTAATAAGCCTGTCTCTGTACTTTTCCCATCATGGTTAGGGCCACGCCAGCAGGGCCAATTACCCAGATCTTGTGCCCGGGATAAAGAAGAGACCACTAACATGGCAGACATTACACCGATCCATATTTTAACACTTCGCATTATATACCCCTTTGACAGAATTATTTCTTATTATTGATTCGATTCATACTCCGGCGATCCATCAGGATCGTAATCCTATCATAGATATCTTTGTCCAGTTTTTCCTTCATCATCGCCTTGGCCTCACGAATTGCTGTTCGTTGGGTCAGGTGGGTAACCACAATATGATCATTATGCAGCCCTTCCAACAGCCGACCGAATTCGTCAATATGCATGTGTCGTCCCGCATCCGCTCGATCCAGGTGTTCTTCAAAGAAAAATGTACATTCGGCGATCATTACTTTACTGTTGGCTACATAGTCGAGAGACGAAAAATCTACATACTTCGTATCACCCAGATAGGTCACAAGAGGAATCTCCATAGGATTGTCGATGGGGAATCCCTGTTTCTTCAGCTCTACAATCTGCGGACCGGTCAGACCGGTGTATTCGGTCTTAAGCTTTCGTCTGGTTTCGATGATGGAATAGCCCACGGATCCGCGACAATGTTTGGTAGGGAACACCCTCGCAATCAGGTTCGGCTTGATTTTGTATTCATCTCCCGGCACGACTCCTACCAGATTGGCCGGGACATACGTGCCGTCGAGTCTTCCCCATGCATCCAGGATTTGACGGATATGCGGGATCAGGTCCACCGGTGCCAGCACTGTGCCTTCGGTGTGCCCACAGAATTTCCGGTGGGACAGGTAATAGGCCAGACCAGCCGCGTGGTCCATATGTCCATGAGTCAGCAGAACATGATTAATCGGAATAATCTGATCCGGCGCTTTGCCGATGTCAAAACAGACATCCAACTGCGGTACCGCTACGACCGTCTCTTCCCCGGCCACCGAATAGCCGATGATCTCGATATCGTCTACTGCAATCCTGGCCAGACTGTGACTGGGCATATATACCTTTCAATCGGATTGATTTCACTTTTTTTCAGATAATTGGTCGGCAGTATCCTAGAATAAGTCGTTCAAACTGTCAAACCAAACGATAGAATCGACCGTTGATTCAATCCCCATCTTTTACCCACTGGTTAAGCCAATCCAGGACTGTATTCTGCCATTGAATGGCGTTATGCGGCTTTTGTATCCAGTGTCCTTCATCTGGATAGTAAAGCAGTTTACTGGGGATTCCCAGCCGTTGGCAGGCATTAAAGACGGACAATCCCTGCGTATCGACCACACGATAATCCAAAGCCCCATGAATGATCAGCATGGGAGCCTTCCATTTTTGTATATGGTTGATCGGATTATGCTTTTCATAGGATTCAGGATTGGTCCAGGGTGTGCCCGTGTGGTCCCATTCCGGAAACCACAGCTCTTCGGTATCAAAGTAGGCCATCCGCTCGTCAAGATTGCCCGCATGACTGATCAGACACCTAAACCGATCCGGCCACTGCCCCGCAATCCAATTGACCATATATCCACCAAAAGAACCACCCATGGCCCCAACTTGATCACCGTCCATCCAGGGATATCGCTCCAGGGCAGCGGCTAGGCCCTTTTGCAGATCCTCCAGCGGTTTGCCGCCCCAGTCGCCGCGGATTGAATCACAAAACTCCTGCCCATAACCAACTGAGCCATGAAAATCGATCATCACCGCCGCATATCCGGCTCCTGCCTGGATCTGCGGATTCCATCGATAATGGAAAGTGTTGCTGAAGGAGCCCTGTGGTCCGCCGTGGATCAGAAATGCCACGGGATATTGTTTCGAGGGGTCAAATTCAGCAGGCTTGAGCACATAGGCGTAGACCGGTTCCTCGTTCCAGCCCGGAAAGGTAAATTGCTCGTAATCTCCCATCTGTATCGATGCCAGCTTTTTATCGTTAAAACTGGTTAATTTCTTCAGGTCTTTACCATCTGAGAAGACCGAGTGAACCTCGACGGGATTTTTAAGGTTACACAGGCCAAAAAAGATTTTACTCCCACAGACACTCGGTGAGTAAATTCGACCATCTCTTACGACAAGACTTACTTTGTCGGTTGCAATATCAATGGCATAGAGAGATTGCTGTCCGAGATTCATTGCCGTAACAAACATCTTCTTGCCGTCACTCGACCAGCAGATACCGGATGGACTGCGGTCCCACTGCGGTGCAAGCACTCGTTCTTTGCCGGTCTGCCAATCCCGCAGGAGGATTCGAAACCGGTCCGATTCATATCCCGGCCGGGCCATGGCCAGATAAGCCAGTGTTTTGCCGTCAGGGCTGAAGAGCGGAGTGGAATCCCAGGCCAGATTTTTTGGAGTAATTGATTCGGGCTTACTGCTACCATCGATCGGGGCGATAAAAAGATCGAAATTCGTTGACCATGGTTCGATTCGTCCGACATCGCGTGCAGTAAAAAGGATCTTTCTGCCGTCCGGCGTGAATGAAATCTCCTCGGCCCCTCCAAAAGGTATAGAGGGACTGTCGGCATCCATATCCCTCATCACATCGACAGGTTCATTGGCATCGACCGCCATCACAAACACATGCGACCGTCGCCCGTCTTTCCATGTGTTCCAGTGTCTTACAAACGCCTTGTCATACACTTTTCCGCTTGCCTTACGTTTTTCTATCTCGCTCAGTTTATCCTTTGTTTGCTTGTACGAACTGCCCGGAAATACTTCCATGCTAAATGCAATATGGGTACTCAAAGGGGAGATAACCAGATTTCCCACATCCAGGGGCAGCTTTGTTACAGGTACAGCCTCACCTCCATCCAGGGAGATTTTAAAGACCTGTGTCGTATCAGTTCGACTTGAAAGAAAATATAGCCACTTGCCATCCGGAGACCATCGAGGTTGAGAATCGTTTTCAGGATGTGTCGTTAATTGTTTCAAGTTGCTCCCATCGGTCCGCATCAGCCACAGATCGGTTCGGCCACGATCAGCTTCCAGATCTATCGTTTTAACGACAAAGACCAGATAGACTCCATCCGGTGAAACCTGCGGATCGCTGATCTGCTTTATAGACATTAAATCATCCGCATTAAAGGGGTGTTTGACATCCCCAGCCACCGAAATTCCACAAAAAACGATAATCCAATACAACATGACTCGAACCATGATCCTCTCCCTGATCGTTATTTCTCTATTTTCCCTTGCTGAGTTTATAAGCGAATTCTCCGGTTTTCGTTATGAAATGCAACTGTCCACCCTGTATTTCGAACGGCACTTCACGAAGGACGTTGCCTTGAGCATCAATTGCCCAAAAAGACCGGATTTGAGAACCTTCCTTATATCTTACTTCGAAGGAAGGCATGTCCGGCAATGGAGTAAGAATCATTCCCGTTGATTCCATTTCACAGCGAAAAGCTCCATTGGTTTGAACCGGTCCGAAGTCAACCTGCTTTCGCCGGACATTCCAGCGTGGCTCCGGGCCAGGTTTCCTGACAACGGATTCGAATCGAATATTTGTTACATTCTCGCCATTCCCCTCGGCTATCAGTGTTCCGAGAATGTAGGTTCGATCGTCGGTTTCTTCTCCTTCCAGGGCATACCGCCCTTCTCCGGAACTGTAGAGACCCACATGCACATCATACCGCCCCGCGCCGAACCGGGCAGGGATTTCCACAGGTTGATTTGCATTCACAGCAATTGTTCCATTCCATTGGCTTGTGGGCGTTTCAGGGCGGGCATCAGCTTGGAAGGCAATCCTGTCATACCGTTCTGAGCGGTCTGTCTTGAAGTGTACGAACACTAGAGCGTCCCTTGGGGTGGATTCTTTTGCTTCCCAGATAATCGGCAGCTTGAATCGCCGACCTCCCAGATAATCCAGCTTCCCTCCGGAGACGGAGATCGCCAGGCGATTTTCCGGATTCATTCCGCGGGCGTTCACATAAAACGAATTCCTTTTGCGGGATTGCTCTACAATCACTCCATCAATCCGTTCTATACTGGTTTCTATGTTGCCATTTACCGCATAGTAACCATATTCCGGAAGTATCTTGCCTGCTACTGTCCAGTCCTGAGGACTGCGATTTACATATACCCTGGCTCCATTACTCCATATAATGCAAGTACGGTGAATATTGCCATCAATGAACTGAACATCTTTGATCGTATCGGTTGCAATACTGCGGATAAAATCCTGCGCGAGCCAATACTTACGAATTGCCCCTCTGCCAAATCCACGCCGATCGATCATCAGGGCATGTCCAAGCAGGATTTCATCACTGATGTAATCGTCGCTTTCGATACCGTGATGCAACCGGCTGCGGCCCCCTTCATAGCGACCGGGATATCCCACTCCGTGCAAGCTGAACTTGTCGTGTAGTACGGCATCGAACCAGGGTGTCCGTTGCCAATCCTTGCATTGGATATGCAGGTTGAATCGCTGGGGCTCGCTGGACAGGTTGAGGTGCTGGCAGTCGGCCCCATCGAGCCAGCCGACAAGCTGATCGTCCCCCGCCTCGGATGTCGTTATCGTACTGGGCCCCAGAGTATCCTGAATCCATCGGAAGCAATTTCCCCAATGCCGGCGAGTCTCCAGGAACGAGTGGAATTGGCCATGACGGTCATAAAAATCGAACATATCGATGGAGGTAAACACATCAATAAAATAGTGAGTCGGCTTGAGGTTCGGCCCGATCAATTCCATATTTCTTTTAACAAACGGCATAATATGGTCCGGTCGCCAGCGGTAGCTCTGAGCGCCCCGACCGGCATTCAGCCAGGCCTTGATCGGTCGGTCGTCTTCGGTAAAACAAATATGATCATAACTGTAATCTTGGGCATCCGGATAGAAATCGATGTAGTTGTCATGCAATCCCCAAGGAATTCCTGCCGCTTCGCAGACGGCGCCCAATCGCCGCATATCCTCAATTGTGCCCATATCCGGATTGGGAGGATAAATATCCGGCAGTCGATAGTCATAGCCCCATCTTTGCCAGACGTGTAGGGTCAAAAGCGAATCGGTCAAACCGTAATCAATCATCTTCTGCATGATGCGGGCATTGTCGGCATAACTTCCTCCCCAGATGTCAAACACAAAACGACCGGCCTTTCTCGCGAAACCCGGTGAAGGTTTTCGATCATAGATCTGCCGATATTCGAAAGTCGCGTCGAAGGCTCCTTTAGTGCTTGGCACAAATGTCAGTTTGGCATCCATGTGCGTATGCAGTGTATACCGCTTTGACTGAGGATCTACTTCGAGGAAATCCGGCGGATTATCGACTGCCATCAACAGCGACATTCCCCCTTCAAAGTCAAATCCCACATGGCTGGTCGATAGATTGTGCCCACCATAACCGGCACGGAAGGATTGCGGCTCCTCGATCACATACCCATGCCCGTAGTATACCCGTTCAGCCTTCTGGTCAAACGAGCCTGCGGCTAGATCTGTGATACGACGGATTGATTGGAGTCCGATTTGAAGCCCTCTATGATTTTGAAAAATTTGAGCCTGCAGCTCATACTTTCCCTGGCCGTCTTCAAAAAGGTGGTGAATAATCGTTTGCCCTGCCTCCTTCTGAATCTGTACTTCATAGGGGGACGTCTGGCCATTTTCCGAACCGAGGACCTGTTGGAGAACAGAGGCATGAATTCCATCCAATACGAGGCTCTTCTGAACTGTTCCAAAAGCAATTATGGCATCGAGAAGACCGCTCGGCCCAAGCACCAGACCAACACGATATCCGTCATCAAGGAGAAAGAATAATTCCTGATCTTTAGTAGTCTTGCCTGTAGAAAGCATCTTAACGGCTTTTTTGGCCATGGCCTGCCGTTCCTGATCGCTCAGGATTCTGGGCGGCTTTCCAACCGTTATAGCCGGTTCACCCCAATAGGAGGAGTCACAGGTGGTATCGTTTTTCGGACCGGGATGACTCTCCAGCCGCAGCAGGATCGTCCTACCGGCATATTGGCTCAGATCCACTGTGCCCGGCAGCCAGACTTTACTGTCGGTATGCCGCTCAAAGACCTTTTCCTCATCCACCCAAACCCGGAAAGTCACACCATCACTGGCCGGTTCATTTTCATTGTTATCCCGTATTGCATTAGCAAATGAGAAGAGAATCGGTTTCTCTTCAGACAATTTCAATTTGTACCCGACAAAAACATTCCCTCGTCCGCCATACCAGGCCGGATGCATGTCTATGGCCTGCTTGGTTGCACCCCGGCTTACTGGGTGAATCGAGAAACTGGCCCGGGATGGTTCGACGGAACCTTTCCATCCCACCGGCATCCGAACCAAGGGCTGGCCGAAAAACTGCCAGGCCACCTGCTGTGTTTTGAGATTCGTCAAAAAGACTGTGCCCTTGGCCGGTATGGATACGGTTGGTATTTCCCTTGGTTGTTCTGATTGAGTCGAGGGGAATTGTGTCTCAAAAACCTGTACGGCATGGAGCTTATATTCTGTGTCCCCATGCCTGAATCCGGCATAAACATGCACGGGATAGAGAGCGGAATAGGCCCCCTTCCCTGCCGCAACCTGAAATGTGATGGTCTGGCTTCTACCGGGTTCTACAGTCACTGCCTTTTCCGTCGCTCCGACGGCTCGCCATTCATCCACCAATCCGGCCAACCTTATCTTACCATCAATGACCGCATTACCCGAATTGCTTACCGTCACAGTAACTGGATAGGGTGTATCGTAGGCGACCACCCCCTCGATCTGTCCGATTTCCAGCCGGACCGGTCCTTCCGCCACAATATGCCCGTTAAAGGCCCCTACTTTCAAGGGTAGAATAAATAAAAGCATCAATACAAATCGAAGCTTCATCAGACATACCTCCAAACATCTTTTGACATTTCCGGCAAACACATCCTAACAGAATTGAGCTGTTAAATCACGCAAGGATTTTTTGTTTCCTTTCGTCTAATCCAGTATAATGGTTTCTAAACAGGAACAATCAGGAGAAAGCCATGCGAAAGATTCAGATGTCACGCCGTCAGTTTACCAAGGCCTCGGTTACCGGTGTGTTAGCCGGTTCTCTTTTGTTCGCTTCGGCCAGTCGGGCACAGGGCAAAAAACCACTTCGTTTGGGCGGTCCGATTTCCGCCAAAGATCCCGATTCCTGGGTAAAAACCTGCAAAGAGCTGGGCTATCGGGCGGCGTATTGCCCTGTCGAGGCCGACGCTTCCGACGACCTGATCAGGGCCTATCGAGCGGCCGCCGACAAAAATGACATCGTGATCGCCGAAGTCGGGGCCTGGTCCAATCCGATCGCCACTAATGAAACCATGCGGAAGGATGCTATCCGGAAATGCAAGACGCAACTGGCCCTGGCCGAGCAAATCGGGGCCAACTGCTGTGTCAATGTAGCCGGTTCGCGCAATCCGGATAAATGGGCCGGTCCGCATAAGGACAATCTTACGCGAGAGACCTTCGAAATAGTCGTCGAAACCACCCGTGACATCATCGATGCCGTAAATCCCACACGAACATATTTTACACTCGAATGTATGCCCTGGTCGTTTCCCGACTCGGTCCAGTCCTATCTTCGCCTGATCGAGGCCATCGACCGGAAGGCCTTTGCCGTCCACTTCGACCCGGTTAATCTGGTCGTCAGTCCGCGGGTGTACTTCTTCAATGGTCGGATGATCCGTGAAATGTTTGAAAAAGTCGGGCCGCACATCCGCTCCTGCCATGCCAAGGACATCACTATCGACGAAGACATCTATACGCCGCATCTGTCCGAATGCCGCCCGGGTACCGGCAGCCTCGATTATGCCGAACTGCTGCGCCAACTGGCCAAACAGCCCGATACGCCACTGATGATGGAGCATCTGCCCACCCAGCAAGAGTACAAACTGGCCGCCGACTATATCCGCTCCGTTGCTGCACAGATCGGATTGACGTTTGTATAATAGGACATTTGCTTATGCGAATAATCAAATCTATTCATCTTGGCAATAAACACAAAAGTACAGGAGCAACACGTCACTATTCTGGCACTGTAGAGATAACCCAACAAATCGTTTTACTTCAGATTGTACAATGCCCCAATGATAATGGATATTATCTTCTTTACCTGGATAATAAAGGAGCAGAACTTACAGATACCTATCACGAATCTCTTGAGGCTGCTCTTGATCAAGCCCCATTTGAATTCTGTGTGCAGCCAGAAGGATGGATTGAAGAACTATAAGAGGAGAGCGGCACTCTTCAAACCAATAATATACAACATTCTCAGAAATTGGCCATGCCCGCCAGGCCGCCCGTGCCGGCACGGGCTTTGAACATCCCGCACCAGTCAAAGTCATATGTCACCGGCCAGTGGGCATCCTGTTCGGTCGGGTGCGGCGCCCCAAAACGACACTCGCCGATATGCTCTCCTATGCGCCCCCGGACGTTGTTTTCCGCTGTGGGAAATCCGTTCTTGAGGCTCTGCCAATAAAAACATTTTTCGCAGTGCCCGTGCGCCTCACTCTTGATCTGTTTTTTGACATGCGGCAGTTCATGGACTTCATACATAACCTTCGAATAATCTTCCGCCATCGTGTTCTCCTTCCCAAAGGTTGCCAATCGACCACCCTATCACATCACTGTCGATCCCGATGCCTCCACGAACCAGTATACTCTAGAGCCCATCAAACACGCAACCCAAAACTTACTACCGTTTAACCTGGTATCTGCTATAATACGAACGTTCTACCGTGTATTTGAAAGGATTCGTTTATGGATCGTCGTGATTTTCTAAAGACAATCGCCGTCGGAGTTGGAGCTACCACCCTTGGCTGCCACTCGCCTCTGGGGGCTCAAAAGAAAAGTCCCAATATTATCGTTCTCCTTGCCGACCAATTGCGTTACCAATCCTGTGGATATGCCGGCGATGAGAAGGCCATTACACCGAATATTGACCACCTGGCCTCCGAAGGTGTTGATTTTCAGCAGGCCGTTTCGCACATGCCGGTTTGCTCGGCATATCGCGCCTCGTTCTTTACCGGCAAGTATACAACGGGCACAGCGATGGTCATCAACGAATTGCGGATGAATCCCAACCATACGTGTCTGGGGCACGTCCTTACCGAGGCCGGCTATGAGACTGGATATATCGGCAAATGGCACTTGTATGCCAACCAGCTTGGCAATCATTTTGATCCAAAGAATTCATTTGTTCCGCGCGGACCCCACCGCCTTGGTTTCGACGGGTATTGGGCGGCCTATAATTTTCATCATGAGTATTACGGCAGCTATTATCATACCGAGTCGCCGGAAAAAATCTTTTATGGAGAAGGTGTCTTTGAGCCGGATGCTCAGACCGACCTGGCCCTTGATTTTATCTCTAAAAAGGCCACCGACGATTCCCCCTTCTTCCTCATGGTCTCCTATGGCACTCCGCATGATCCATGGGTCAAGAGCAATGTTCCTGCCCGATTCTATGAGATGTATAAGGATGTTAAATTCGATGTTCCTGCGAATTACTCCGACGATATGGATCCCTATGGCGACGGCTGGTCCAACATTGAAAAGAGTCCGGAAAGGATCGATGAGTGGATGCGCAACTACTACGCCATGACCGCCAATCTCGACTGGAACATCGGCCGCATTCTCCAGGCCGTGGATAAAGGAGGCCTTTCCGAGGACACACTCATCGTTTTCAGCTCCGATCACGGCGAGATGTTCGGCGGACATGGCCGTATGAAAAAGAACATCTTCTACGAAGAAGCCGCCCGTATCCCATTCCTCATGCAATGGAAAGGCACAATCCCGGCAGGTGCCGTTTCGGATGCCTGTCTTAATACCCCCGATATCATGCCCACTTTACTCGGTTTAGCTGGTTTGAGTTCGCAAATTCCGGATGAGGTTGAAGGTATGGATTTGAGTCAACTTGTCAAAGGCAAGCCGGGATCGGAGCCTGAAGCCGCCTTTTTAATGAACACCGGAGCCTGTGCTGTTTGGGAAGATGGCCACGAATGGCGGGGCTTACGCGACAAACGTTTCACGTATGCCATGTTCCGCGGTGGCGGCAACAGAAACCTGCCTCGCAAGGAAGTCTTATTCGATCATGTCGATGATCCGCTGCAAATGAAAAACCTCGTGGAAGATCCACGCTATACGGCCCAACTGCAAAAGTACAGAGAGATGCTGAAGGCAAAGATGGCCCGACTTAACGATACTTTTCCCGCTTCAAGCTGGTATCGAGGCCGATGGACGGATAATAATCGGTGTATTGTCGCAAATGCAAACGGGCCTTTTTCAATTCGTACAAATGGCTAAGTTCACATTCAATTTACAATAGCACAAATATCAGGAGCATTAACCGGAAAGAGATTTTTCATGAATCGGTATCATTTCCCGACAACGACAGGTGACCTCAAAAGTGCCCGATGGATTTACTGCAAGGGCTTTCTGTTTCTGACGATCCTGCTGCTCTCCGTAACCATTATTCTCATTGATCATTTTTCCTGGAAGCTTTCCGCCCTGCTGGCTTTGACGGTATGGTCGTCTGCTCGCTTTTACTACTTTCTCTTCTATGTCATCGAAAAGTATGTCGATCCTTCCTATAAATTCGCCGGGATTTTTTCTTTTCTTTTGTATCTTGTTAAAAGAAGGGCATCTACTCACCATCCACAATAAGAAAACAGAGTCTGTTCGACGTTGGACAAGATTTGCTATTGGATAAACAAAATACTCAAGGGGATGACGATAAAGTTATACCCACCGTGAAGGACCATCGCCGCGACAAAATGCGGGAATGCCGCCGACAGGTCCGCCATCTTTCCATCGGCAAGCTGCTTTCGCCATATACGGATCAATCCCAGCGAAGCAATCACCGAAGCCGTGACATGCATCGTCGTTGGCACCGTCCAGCGGAACCACACAAAAAAGGCCCAGGATCGGACATCTTCCGGTCCGACATAGACACAGGTATAAAGGACATTTTCAATCGATGCAAAAACCAGGGCCGCGATCCCTGCCGAGGCTATAAATTGCCACGGGGCAACAATACGATAGGGTTGCCGTTCCAGAACATATATCATACCGGACTGTTTTAATAATTCCTCGATGATCGGTGCAAACAGAATCGCGTATCCCAATCCATAAACACCATACTGCCCGCTCAGAAACGCCCCCACAACAGCAAACGGCCCGCTCAACAAAGCTGCCAGTAAGAGAAACGCCAGATTTCCCGACCATGAACATTGCCGCCGCTTGCGAGCAATCCATTCAGCCAGATTGGCCTCTGCCCCGGTACCTGCCAAGGCGGGTTCGCTGTATACCGAATCACGCACCGATTCAAGCTCACCCTGTTTGCCATCCAAGGGCTTAACGCGTTTTTCCGAAGGATCAACCTTGAAGTTCTCCCCATGCAGCGCAGGCTCAAACTCGGTTGAAAATCGCTCGTGTTCTTTCATGCCGTTTTTAATGCCGTACCATAGGCGATTACCTCTACGCCGCCGGGCTTTTTTTTCTCCTGTCCACCGATACAGGTAGTCTCATACCGCACATTCCATATAATCTTCGCCCCCTCATGAGCCGCTTGTTCCATCATTCGCACCGTCGCCTCACGCCGGGCCCGCTCCATCAAAGACCGATAGCTCTTCATTTCCCCGCCGAACAGGTTGCGCAATCCAGCCACGAAAATTTTGAAGTAATCTGTTGCGATCACAGCCGAACCGGTCACCAAAAAGCACTGCTGGATGTTCAAACTGGGAGGGATCCGTTTTAAATTGCAGGCCACTACGCCCCTGAGCTGCTGTTCCCGAACCGCCAGTTGCCTCAAGTGATTGTTCTCCATAATCCTACCCACAACCAGACCAACCACTACAAGGCCAAGACTCATTCCAAATACCGCCAGACCTTCCATACCATCCTCCTACATCTGTCTCGTCGCCGAAGTCGGTGCGGCTGGTTGGTCTTCCACAATAACACCCGTACCGTAACAGTATAATTCGGCCGCCCCGGATGTGATCGAACTGGTCGCAAAACGCACGTTCACCACAGCATTGCACCCAAGCTCCTGAGCCTGCGCCAGCATTCGATTCATTGCCTCCCGCCGGGACTCAATCAGGAGTTCTGTGTATCCTTTCAATTCTCCCCCAATGATATTTTTCAGACTGGCGCCGATATCCTTGCCGATATGCTTGGCGCGAACTGTATTGCCCTGAACCAATCCCTTGATTGATGTAATCCGCTTACCGGGGATATATTCCGTGTTTACGACGATCAATTTGGCGCCTCCTACAATATCTGTCAAAAGGTTTGTTCTGACGGCCCCACATGAACCGCCCTGCTCCATAAGTATATCTTCCCTGGTTAAATGTGACAATCTTTTTCGTCCTACGTACAAGATGTTTCCACCTGCGGTGGTTGCACCTGTGACCGTTATCCCCTATAATAATCCTTTGTTATATATAGTGGGAAAACTGCTGATATGGAAAACTGCATTTGAAGGATCGTTCCATGAAGAAGCGAATTGTATCTTTTTTTACCTTGTACCTGACTACTATTGCCTTTGCCGATGATTTTATCCCTTTTGTGATTCCTGCAGAACCGTCACCGAATTCCGCGATTCATTTTACCTCGGATCCCATTCTCACAGAGAAGGATCGAATTGTGGTTCGAAACGGTCATTTCTACCGGGGCCAGGAACCGATACGTTTCTGGGGCGTGAATTTTTCGTTTTCCGCCAACTTTCCCGAAAAGAACGACGCTCCTATTGTTGCACGTCGACTGGCCGGGGCGGGGATCAATTCCATTCGCTGCCACCATATGGATACCAGCCACTGGCCCCAAGGACTGTGGGATCCTCAAAAGCCCGATGAAATCTATCCCGAAGCCCTGGATCGGCTCGATTTTTTCATCAATGAGCTGGCTAAGGTGGGAATCTACATCGACCTCAACCTGCATGTAGGGCATCCGCACAGTCGATTTCTCGATATCCCCGAATCCAACCGCCAGTATGATAAAATTTCCAACCTTTTTACCCCGGCGCTGATTGATGCGCAAAAGGAATTTGCCCACAAGATGCTCACCCATTTCAATCCTTACCGCAAGATGAGATATGCCGATGATCCGGCGATTGCAATCATCGAGATCACCAATGAAAACAGCTTTTTCATGTGGTCTTCGGAGGAGACTATCCGGACAATGCCCCTCTATTATAATAAACTCTTGCAGCAGCAGTTCAATGACTGGCTCAAGAAAAAATATACCTCACAACAAGCCCTGGCGGCAGCATGGAACAAAGAAGCCGAACCTCTGGGAACAACACTTTTAAAAAATGGCACTTTCTCTCAAGTTACAAACAGCGGTGTACCGGCAAACTGGAATACGGAACAGCATGGGGAATGTAAAGCCAGTACAGCCAAAGCCGGTTACCTTGATCGCCAATGCGTCAAAATCGATATCAAAAAGACCGACAGCACCGAATGGCATATCCAGTTCAACCAAAATGGTTTGTCTCTTAAAGAGGGCCAATATTATACAGTCTCCTTCTGGGCTGCAGCGCCGGCCTCCAAAAAGATCAACTGCAACATCACGATAGCCCACGAGCCCTGGTCTAACATGGGCCTTGCCCGATCTATCACGTTGTCTCCGACGTGGCAGGAATTCCGTCTGGGCTTTACGGCAAATGCCTCTGACGACAACGCCCGCCTCAGCTTCGTTCTAGGTGCCGATGAAACGGATGTCTTTTTGGCCCATGTCCAGTTACGTCCCGGCGGCCAAGTCGGTCTGGATAAAAACGAATCTCTTGCTCAGTCCAATATCGCTCTTTTTGGTGACAACGAAGTTGAAGCTCGTAAGCTTGACCGTCTGATCTTTCTGGCCGAGACGGAAAAAACTTTTTTCGATGGCATGAGATCGCATATCAAAAACACTCTCGGTTCCAAATCACTGGTTACGGGAACTATCGTCTTCGGCCCGCTGGGGCTGTACGGACAAAGCGATATGGACTTCATCGATGCCCACGCCTATTGGCAGCATCCGCGATTTCCCAATCGTCCATGGGACCAGAATGACTGGCTTATCGAGCAGAAATCCATGATCAACAATCCCGAAGAAGCAATCCTGTTCCGCCTGGCGTGTGAGCGGCTGGCAGGAAAACCTTTTACGGTCACGGAATACAACCATCCCGCACCGCTGGATTCCCAGGCCGAATGCGTACCTCTGATCGCTTCCTTTGCCGCCGCACAGGACTGGGACGGTGTCTGGCTTTATTCGTATTCCCATAGCAATAACGCTTGGGGAAAAAATCAGTTTACCAGCTTTTTCGACATCCATGCCAATCCCGGCAAGTGGGGCTTTATTCCTGCAGGAGCGGCGATTTTCCTCAAATATGGTTTCCATCCTCTCGGCCGGGAAAAATGGATTCCTTTGACCGAAGAGGCTCCCCTTTTGACCGGTCTTGCCAAAGTTCATGCTCAGTATGATCGAAACATGTTCGAGGCCATGGGCCGGAAATCCCCCTATCGATGGTATAATCTTACGATCGAAAGAGTCGGATACGTTTTGGATTCTTCCGCCGTGCCACAACCGTTCAATCCGGCCTTCAAGAGTTATATTGACTGGCAAATCAACAACCAGAAAGGGGGTTACAGTGCCCTGGGGCCGGGTGTCATGTTTTGTGCGGGAGATCGTGAGATGGTCGCCCGCGTCAGCCGACAGCGCATCATGATGCAATCTCCCGATTTCGTGGTTGTTGCTCTAACAATCCTGAATGGAAATAAGTGGGTTGAAGCCGACAAAATCCTACTCTCTGTCTGCGGTCGATGTGAAAACGTTGGAATGGGATTTTCTCAGGATCGTCGAACCATTGGAACGCGATGGGGCACGCCTCCCGCCCGGATCGAAGCCCCTGCCGGTACGGTGGAAGTGCCTCCGGCCCAATGGACATGCCATGCCCTCAAGCCGGATGGAACACTCGGAACGGTTGTACCGGTAAACAATAGCAACAATAAATCCATCGTATCGATCTCGCCCAAATACCAGACGATGTGGTATCTGTTGACGAAATAGGCAAATCAAGGAGTTCCTGTAAATGAGAAAAAGAAATCAATCATTCATAATCGGACTAACGTTTCTTTCCGTCGCAGGTATGGTATCGGGGATTTCCGTATTCGAATCCCCACGAGAGCTTCCCGTTACGCATGATGTCGATGTTGTCGTGGTCGGAGGAACCAGTGCGGGTGTTTCCGCCGCCATTGCCGCCGCGCAGCAAGAGGCCAAAGTTCTACTCATCACATCCCGCCCTTATCTTGGGGAGGATTTGTGCGGTACATATCGTCTCTGGCTTGAGCCGGGAGAAACGCCGACAACGGAATTGGGGAAAGCACTTTTTTCACAATCCTTTACAGCTCGCCTCCTGGGGCAAGGTGTTCCCTTTACCTATAAAGCCAGTCTGCCTTCGGCTTCAAAACATCCCGATACCAAGATACCTTCACTACTAACCGATGGCAAATTCGGCGACGCTCCATCCCAAAGTATTCAGTACGATGGTCCTGTCTCAATCACCGCCGCTCTCGCCCGGAAAGAAATGATAACCAATGTCCATGTCCTGGTTTATCAGCGAACGGACGATTTCGAAGTTGAATCCGTGTCCATTCTGACCAGTGAGGATAAGCAAAGCTGGCAGAGAAGTACAATCATCGAAAATAAAAAGCTCAACAGCGGTTCTTTCGAAAGCCTTCCAATTGCCCTGACAGCTTCCATTAACCAGACAACCAAATTTATCCGTTTTGATATAGAGAAAACTCCCGAAGTCGAGCGAATCCTACTGGCCGAGATTATCATTGAGACAAAGAAAAACGAGGAACGGTCAAAACAGGCCGAACCCATACCTGTCATGGTCACACCTATGCAGATCAAACGCACCTTCGACCAGGCTTTGCTCGATGCGGGTGTCGAATTTCTGTTTGGCTGCTATGCCACCGAAGTGCTCCATGACAAACAGGGAAATCCGGCCGGCGTTGTCATGACTAACAAGTCAGGCAGACAGTCCGTCAAGGCCAAGGTTATCATCGACGCCACATGGCGAGCTTCCCTGGCCCGTATTGCCGGAGTGCAATTCAGTGATTATCCGCTAGGCGAACACCGCTTCAAACGTGTGGTTGTGGGTGGGCAAGTAGTACAGCGGCTTGGTCTTGCTTCTCGCACAATCCTGACTTCCATGCAGGATGCCGGTAATCCGACAAGAAACTATATCGCGACCGAATACACGCTCACCCTGCCCATGCCTGACAGATCACCTAGGGCATTCGCTCACGCCGAGCAGGTGGCGCGGGATATGACCTGGACACGTGGACAGGTAGATGCTTCCGAGACTCTCTTCCAAATCCCGCCGGATCCCATGTTCGCACAAAAGGCTTATTTCGATACCTGGTCCGGTGCAGATAAAATCAATCTTACTGCCTTTCGCCCTGCCGATGTTAACCGCTTCTATATCGCCGGTCCCTGTGCCGATATTTCCCGTAAGGTCGCCGAACAACTGGCTCGCCCACTGAATATGCTCACCATCGGTACACGAATAGGGACTGCAGCTGCCAGGCAGGCCAAAGAAGTACCGAATCCTCAGGAGATCCGCCTCCGTAGCGTTGTACAACAAAAAGAATCGAAAATTGATACTGCAGAAACACTCACTTATGTCAATCTCCGTGGAGCTCCGCTCACTACCATCCCTGCGGATGCCGGATCCATATCTGTCTTGGGTGAATATGATGTTGTTGTCGTCGGTGGCGGCACCGGCGGCGCCCCGGCCGCCATCAGCGCAGCACGACAGGGTGCCAAAACGCTTCTTGTTGAGTATCTTCACGGCCTTGGTGGCGTCGGTACGATGGGATTGATCAGCAGTTATTATCATGGTAACCGTGTCGGCTTTACCAGCGAAATCGATGCAGGTGTGGCCGCTTATGGTGAACATCCCGATAATCGACCCGGTCGATGGAATGTGGAATGGAAGATGGAATGGTATCGTTCCGAACTCTGCAAGGCCGGGGCGGATATCTGGCTCGGCTCACTCGGCGCAGGGGCGGTCATGGAAGGCAACCGTGTCAAAGGCGTCGTCATAGCCACGGATCACGGACGAGGAGCCATCTTGGCTAAAGTCGTCATCGACGCGACCGGCAATGCGGCTATTGCTGCCGCGGCCGGTGCCCAGTGTACGCATATCAGTTCTGAAAATGTTGCCGTCCAGGGAACCGGTTTGCCTCCCCGTTCTCTCGGAGCCGGATATACCAATACCGATTATACTTTTGTTGATGATATAGATATTATCGACATTTGGCGGGTCTTTGTCATGTCGCGCGCCAAATATGAATCCGCCTACGACCTCGGTCAGCTCATTGACACACGGGAAAGACGCAGGATTATGGGCGACATTACCATCGGTCCGCTGGATATCTGGAACAAACGCACGTATCCCGACACCATCGTCATCGCGCGTAGTAATTTCGATTCACATGGTTATACTATCCATCCCGTTTTTGCCATTCGTCCGCCCGACAGGGAAGACATCGATGTTGACGTCCCCTATCGCGCTCTGCTGCCCAAGGGGCTGGACGGTATTATTGTCACCGGCCTCGCTGTCAGCGCACATCGTGACGCTATGCCCGTTATCCGCATGCAGCCCGATATTCAGAATCAAGGGTACGCCATGGGTGTTGCCGCCGCCATGCTTGCCGAGTCCGGCGCGTCCACACGTAACCTTGACATCAAAGCCCTTCAGCGTCACCTCATCGAAAAAGGAAACCTATCCCCGCGTGTATTGACCGATACCGATTCATTTCCAATTCCCGACGCTCGGATCGCCGAAGCGGTCCGACAAGTCGGAAACAACTATAACAACATCCAGACTGTTCTGGTCGATCCCGACCGGTCTATGCCTTTACTGAGGAGGGCTTATACACAAACGAAGAATCCCGAAGAGAAAGTGATCTATGCCCACATCCTCGGGATGCTGGGGAACGACACAGGTACCGATTCCCTTGTAAAAGCCGTCAATGAAGCTGAATGGGATAAAGGCTGGCGGTTTACGGGCATGGGACAGTTCGGAATGAGTCTCAGCAAGGTCGACAGTCTGATCATCGCCCTGGGACGCACAGGATCTCCCAAAGCATTGGGGCCGATTATGGATAAAATTAAAGAGCTTGACGCCTCCAGTGAATTCTCACATCACCGTGCTGTTGCAATAGCCACAGAGTCCATGCGAGACAAACGTGCCGCAAAGGCCCTTTCCGATCTTCTCGCCAAGCCCAAAATGTCCGGATATGCTTACCTGGACATCAACCAGGCCATCGCTAAGCAGCCATCCAGCAGCACCGACAATACCACCCGTGAACGATCTCTGTCCGAACTGGTACTGGCCCGCGCGCTTTACCGCTGCGGTGACTATAACGGAAAGGGTGAAGCGATCTTAAAACAATATACGAAAGATTTACGCGGTTATTATGCCCGCCATGCCGCCGCTGTATTGACTGAGTCTCAATAACCTTATCCTGACATTTTTTTGTCGAATGGATAACGGTAGGTGAAAAAGGTCCGCGTATAGGGCTATTTCTTTATATCATCCTTGTTAGTGCTCATTTATTTGACGTCTATTATCCATCCGTGTGACATCCGATTTAGTAATTTACTTTTCTAAGCTTGTCTTCTTTTGCCCTGTGTGCTATACTATTTGTACTTTTGGGCATCCGGGCCGTTCTACGATGATAAATTCAACCCGAGGGATCGCATGTATGGTCAAACGATTTGACGAAAACCCGCTTATTACACCCGTCGATGTGTTCCCCAGCCGGGATGATTACCAGGTCGTCGGGGCATTCAATCCGGGAGCAACTCTTTTCAAAGACCAGACCCTGCTGCTCCTACGGGTCGCGGAATGCCCCCAAAATAAGACTCCGGATGAGCAGATTGCCCCAATCCTGAATCCCCAGACCGGTCAGATCGAGCATTTCCGGATGAAAAACGACGATCCCCGCATTACCGACATCCCGGACAGCCGGTCCTTTTACGTTGATGGCCAGATGTTCCTGACCAGTATTTCCCATCTGCGTCTGGCCCGAAGTGATGACGGGATTCATTTTACCGTCGATTCCACACCGACCATGTTTCCGAGTCTCTGGAGCGAAACCTTCGGCCTGGAAGATCCTCGGATTACCCGGATTGACCAGACGTACTACATTACCTACAAATCCGTCAGCGATAAGGGGATCTGCACTTCTCTGGCAAGCACCACCGATTTTCGCACATTTGAGCGGCATGGAGTCGTCTTTTGCCCGGAAAACATCGATGTGGTCCTTTTTCCGGAAAAAATCGCCGGCAAATACTGGGCCCTGACCCGGCCGGTACCCCGCTACATCGGCCCCAGAGGCATCTGGATCGCTTCTTCCCCGGATTTAATGCATTGGGGCGACCATCGGCCCCTGCTGCTTCCCGAACCGGACAGCTTCCATGACGGAAAAACCGGCGGAAGCTGCGTTCCGATCCGCACTGACGAGGGCTGGCTGGTGATTTACCACGGCTCCGACCAGGAGGATCGATATACGCTTGCAGCCGCCCTGCTGGATCTGCAGGATCCAAGCCGTGTTCTGGCCCGTCCCAGAGAGGCCCTGATGCAGCCGGAAGCAGACTATGAAATACGGGGTTTTTATGGAAATGTGATTTTTTCCTGCGGCGCTGTCACAAATGACACTGGTTGGGTGACTATCTATTACGGTGCCGCAGACCAGTATACCGCAGGAGCGAGGGTCTCAATTGATGATATATGTAAAACCATGGAGCCTGTGCAGTGTAAAAAGTAAAGAAAATGACAATATCGTCCGATAATAATATGCTGACAAGTCAAGGTAAGGGTCGAGTTCTGCATCCAAGGATTCGGATCAGGCATCTGAAAAGCATTCCGCACCCCACCACAAACCACTGCCTTGCAATGATTTAAGGAGATAAAATGGTACACCCAAATTCCTCAAACTCCTCCGATCAGTCCTCTGGCGAGCATCATGTCACTACGTTTACCGCCACCGAAAACGAAAGTGGTTTCCAGATCATGATTGCCGGCTGTATGAAACTGCATTCGGCAAGCAATATGCCGCGATTTGTACGCGGTACGATCACACTGAAAGGGAACAATATTCCGATCGTGGATCTGGATGCCCGGGCGGGAATGTCGCCGAAAGATCTAAGCGATGATGCCTGTGTGATTCTTTTCGAAAAGAAAAAGGGGGGACGAACCGTGGCCGCAGGGGCCCTTTACAAGGATGTTGCCGAAGTGCTCGATCTGGTCCGCAAGGAACACAGCCATCTGGATCGGGATCGCCTCTGGTCGGAGTTGGCGGTATAGATTAACCTTTAGCGAGATATTCGTTGATGGCGGCGGCGGCAATGCGCCCCTGTCCCATCGCCAGGATAACCGTGGCCGCTCCAAGTACAATATCCCCGCCTGCATAAACGCCTTTCATGGATGTAGCGCATTTTTCATCTACGATGACGTTTCCCCACTTATTGAATTCCAGTTCCGGTGTGGTCTGCTGAATTAGAGGATTGGCGCCGTTTCCGATAGCGACAATGACGGTATCCACATCGAGCATAAACTCGCTGCCATCAATGGGGACAGGACGTCGTCGGCCCGAATCATCCGGTTCACCCAGTTCATATCGTAGGCACTCGATGCCGACAACGTGTCCCATTTCATTCCCCAAAATCCTCTTGGGATTCTGAAGAATATGAAATTCGATCCCTTCTTCCTTGGCATGATGCACTTCTTCAACCCGTGCAGGCATTTCCTTCTCACTGCGCCGATAGACGAGGTAGACCTTTTCCGCTCCCAGACGGACAGCAGTGCGAGCGGCATCCATCGCCACATTACCACCCCCGACGACAGCGACCCGCTTTGACTGGGCGATGGGTGTATCCGATCCTTTGCCGAACGCATAGGCTCTCATCAAGTTTGACCGCGTGAGATATTCGTTGGCGCTATAGACACCGACTAGTTGTTCCCCTTCAATACCCATAAACCGCGGCAGACCCGCACCGACTCCGACATACACGGCGTCGAATCCGTCTTCTTTCATGAGATCGCCAATGGTCCTTGTACGTCCGACGATAAAATTGCAGACGATCTTGACGCCCATCTTTTTGAGTACATCGATTTCCTCCTGGACAATCGCTTTGGGCAGACGGAATTCCGGGATCCCGTAAACCATCACGCCACCAGGCTTGTGAAAGGCTTCAAACACTGTAACATCGTGTCCTGCACGCCGCGTATCGGCCGCACAAACGATCCCACCCGGACCGGAGCCGATGATAGCAACTTTCTTACCGGTTGGGGGAGCAATTTTCGGCAGTAATCCTCCCTTGTGCCGATCGGCGACAAACCGCTCCAGCCGCCCGATGGAGACGCTTTTATCCACATCCTTGAACTTCCGTCCGACTGTGCAGGTTTCCTGGCACTGAACTTCCTGTGGACAGACGCGTCCGCAGACTGCCGGCAGAAGTGAATTTTCACGAATAATAGCCAGGGCTTCGTCATATTTACCGTCGGCAATAGCAGCAACAAAATCACGAATCCGGATCCGTACCGGACAACCTTCTACGCATGGAGCGTTTTTGCATTGCAGACAACGCATGGCTTCCAACCGGGCTTGCGTCTCAGTATAACCCAGGGCGACCTCATTAATATTGCTTCGTCGCACTACGGCATCCTGAGCGGGCATCGGCTGGGAGGGAATTTCATACCGGTCTTTCGCCTTCACTTGGCCGGCTTGCTGTTTCTGTAATAACTCATGTAACCTTGCTTCGTCTAGGGACACGATGATTTCCTCGATAGGTTGATTTACCTTTGATCCAGCCCGATCTTGCAGCGATGTTCCTGATATGCATCGAGGGCCTGCTGTTCCAACTTGCGGTAGGCGGTCATTCGTTTCATCATCTGATCAAAGTCCACCTGATGACCGTCGAACTCAGGTCCATCCACACAGACGAATTTCGTCTTGCCGCCGACCTCAACCCGGCAACCACCGCACATACCAGTCCCATCGACCATGATCGTGTTGAGAGAGACGACGGTCGGAATCTGCATGGGGCGGGTTGTTTCACAACAAAACTTCATCATAATGGTCGGACCGATAGCGACGACCAGGTCGGGTTTAGGATTTCGCCGGCAAAGCTCTTTCAAGGGCTCGGTAACCATGGCTTTTCTTCCATATGAGCCGTCATCGGTCACGATAATCAACTCGTCACTGATGATTTTAAACTCCTCTTCCAGGATCAGGAGTTCTTTATTTCGAGATCCGAGAATACTCAGGATTGTATTGCCGGCCTGTTTCATGGCCTGGGCGATAGGCAGCAGAGGAGCATTGCCTATGCCTCCTCCGACACAGACAACGGTGCCGAATTTCTGGACATGCGTGGGCTTGCCCAAGGGACCTGCGACATGACCAAACGAATCACCGACGTTCATGTCGGCCATCTGGGTGGTCGTCTTACCGACCCGCTGGAAAATCAGACGGATCGTACCCTTGACCGGCTCGGCCCCGGCAATTGTCAGCGGGATACGTTCTCCATATTCATTGCTGACACCCACGATGACGAACTGGCCTGCCTTCCGGGCGCGTGCGATTAGAGGAGCCTCTACCTCGATGGTAAAGACATTTTCCGACAATTGCTGTTTCGATACAATTTTGTACGACACACTCACCTCTTTGAACAGAACATCCCCAATACGCAAACAACTAACTCGAAGGTCCTTGCCAGAAAAGAACACCCGGCATGAACTGAAAACTATACTATTCCTCACTCCGTTTTTCAATACTGCAGAAGTGGGTTTGTCAAAAAAACAAGATAAGCAATGCTAATTAACTTGTATAAGATGGTGAAATACAAAGATTGCTGAAAATAGTTTTGTTCATTCTGCTTGGTATCATAAGAAAAGTAAATTTACGAGGACTCATCAGTCGGTGTGATCTTCTTTTCATGTCGGTTTTCTAGAAATGCCTCCAGGATCGCGGCAGCAGCAACGGCATCGAGTCGTTTCCTTTTCCCCTTGCGGGTCAGGTCCAGTTCGACGAGTCTGTCTTCAGCGGCAAAACTGGAGAGACGTTCATCAAAAAACTCCATTGGAACCTTGATTCTTTGTTGAAGTTTGCCGGCAAATTCTCGCGTACGTCTGGCTTGGGGACCTTCTGAATCGTCCATGTTCAACGGCAGGCCAATCACAATGGCTTGAGCCTGTTCTCTCCGAATTACTGAAGCTACACGATCAAGCAGGCTGCCATCCGAAGCCACCACTTCCAGGGGAGAGGTGATTGTTTCGCTGTTGTCACAGATCGCAAGTCCTGTTCGCTTGTTTCCATAATCAATTGCCAGAAACCGCATTGTTTCCCGTATCCTTAAACAAAACGATCCCCATGCTGCCGCTCAAGAGTTTCCACAAGCTCCTTTAGGCGTTGGGTCTGATCGATCGGACAGATCAGTGTTGCGTCCTTGCTGTGAGCAACGACCATGTTTTGAACGCCAATCAGTGCGATCAGGTGCCCATCTTCTTCCGTGACAAGAATGTTATCCTTGCTGTCAAGCAGTTTATGAAATCCGGCTACGATCACATTATTATCTGTGTCGCGCCGGATCATCTCAGCCAGAGATAAAAACGAGCCCATATCCAGCCAGCGGCATGCCAGACGAATAGCATGAACATGCGGAGCCTTTTCCATCACGGCAAAGTCAATGCTGATTTTGGGAATCCTGAGGAACCATTCTGTAAGAATCCTCTGTTGATCGGGTGTGCCCCATGCGTCACGAATCATCAACAACGGTTCGATACTGTCGGGAAGAAACATCCGCAGGTGTTCGATCATCGTTGCCGCCTTGAATACGAACATCCCCGAATTCCAGCAATATTGGCCCGAAGCGATATAATCCTTCGCCGTCGCTTCATCGGGCTTTTCACGGAAGGCTTCTACCAGGCAGACTGGATTGGTACAGTCTCTTTCCTGTTGATCGGAACCGAGCTTAATGTAACCCAATTGTGTGCTTGGAAAAGTGGGCTGAATTCCAAATGTAATAATCGATTCCGGATGATGATTTACAAAGGTTACACCGTCTCGTAACACAGTAGCAAAGGTTTCAAGCGGTTCAATCACCTGATCGGCTGTGACAACCGTAAGTGTCGCATCCGGGTCGTGCCTGCTTAAAATGGCCGAAGCCAATCCAATCGCTCCGGCCGTATCACGCACAGCAGGCTCGGCAATGACATGTCCTTCAGCCAACTCAGGCAAATCCTCGCTGACCGTCTGCACATAAGCAGCATTGGTCAGCACGAAGATTTGTTCCGGCGCAAAAGCAGGCCGGAGGCGTTCAAAACAGCGTCGCAGCAAGGTCCTGCCCTCGAACAGTCGCAGGACCTGTTTGGGCCGGTTTTTCCGGCTCAGCGGCCAGAGCCGTTTACCCGTCCCCCCTGCCATGATTATCGCATAGTCCATTACGCCTCTCCTGCTTTCAGGATTTGGATCATACAAGAAACTCCGGATCGATCTTCGCCACCGGGGCAATCTTGCCGGCAAGCTCTTCGTAGCCTTCCCGTCCCATCAGGGCAAATGTCGCCTCCTTTCCCAATTCCACAGCCGGTTGATCATACGTGTTGATATTGAACAGCCGCCCCGTGATCGAAGTGGTCACTTCAAACAGATAAATAAACTGTCCGATCGTGAAAGCATCAATCTTATCAAACAAGACTGTCATGCATGGTCGCTTGTCGTGGAGCAGCGCATATTCGGTAGCAATTTTTTCGCTGTTTAGGAGCTTGGACATCGTTGTGCCTGCCAGATACCCTAATTCTGGAGCCGTCTCCGGTGCCGGGCCGATAGTCACATCCCGTTCGAATTCCTTGACCTGCAGGAAGGTAAACAGCTTATCATTGGGACCTTCCCGGTATAGCTGCACCTGGCTGTGCTGATCGGTTGTACCCAGGGCCTTGACCGGTGTCGGGCCGACAAATACTTTCGCCCCATCCACTGCGTTGGTCTTGCCGAGGCTTTCAGCCCATAGCTGACGATACCAGTCGGACAGGTCCTTGAGGGCATAGGAATAGGGCATCATCACACTGATCGGCTTACCACGATTGTAATAGTGCCAGTTGATCGCGGCATTGATCGCAGCGGGATTTTTCATGACATCGGTCGACTTGACCCGTTCATCCATCGCTGCCGCACCGGCCAGAAGCTGGTTGATATCTACTCCGCAAATTGCTGCACTAAGCAGACCAACCGGACTGAGTACGCTGAATCGCCCTCCCACTCCGTCCGGCACAACCAGCGTTCGCAGGCCTGCCTGATCAGCAATGGTCCGCAGCGTGCCCTGATTGGCATCGGTCGTAGCGACGACGTGCTTTTTAAGGGCGTCAGAGCCGAGCTTTTCAAGCAGTATAGCCCGGATGATCTGGAACTGGGCGGCGGTCTCGGCAGTGCGTCCACTCTTGCTGATCACATTGAAAATCGTCTTATCAAGCTGGGGTTCGATCCAGTCCAAAAAGCTGCCCAGTTGCATCGGATCGACATTATCGAATACAAACAGTCGGGGCCCCTTCCGCTGAGCCGGATCGAGGTTATACATATAGGGATTCAGGGCAGTCTGTACGGCAATATTACCCAGGGCCGAGCCGCCGATGCCCAAAACGACGAAATTCTCAAACCTGCCCTCGATCTCGGAAGCGACGGCTTTTACGGACTTCGGATAGTCAGTATTGTAGGGCAGGTCACGATACGGCGTTTTTCCCTCCTCGCGAGCACGATTTACCTTGTCCACAGCGCTAGCCGCGGCCTGGGCCAGTTGCGAGAATTGCTGCTGTGTAATGCCGTGTTCTTTGCCGATAACCTCGGCAGTTACATTCTTATAGTACAGATTCACCTTCGCCTGGGACACGTACATACTCCTTATCTGGTTTTAGTTTCGTACTTTCAGAAGTATGTAGTGTACGGATTTACCGCCCCTCGTCAACGTTTAGGCAAGCTCAATTGAGTTTGTTTTAAGATATAAAAAGCAATATTATTTACTCTGAATTGCGATTTTAAGAACCTCATCGGCCTGTTTGACATAGGCGAATTTCATTTTTGTCCGGGCCTGGCGCGGCAGTTCCTCGATATGCTTTTTGTTGCGGGCCGGGCAGATCACGGTCGTTACGCCCGCCCGCTTAGCGGCCAGCACTTTTTCCTTAAGGCCCCCTACCGGCAGAACAAGTCCCTTGAGCGTGATTTCCCCCGTCATCGCCACATCCGACCGAACGGGGCGCTTCATCAGAAGCGATGCCAGCGAAGTAAAGATCGCAATCCCGGCACTGGGTCCATCCTTGGGCACCGCTCCGGCAGGCACATGCACATGGTAGTCGTGCGCGCCGAACTGTTCGGCATCAAGCTTGAACCGGTCGGCATTGGCTTTGATCACTGAAAACGCCGCTTGCGCACTTTCTTTCATGATATCACCGATTTGCCCAGTCAGCACCAATTGGCCCTTCCCCGGCGTTGCTGCCGATTCGATAAACAGGATTTCTCCACCCACGGCAGTGTAGGCCAGAGCCGTCGCCACACCGGGCATCGCAGTGCGAATTGCCAACTCTGGTTCATATTTTGGCGCCCCAAGAATCTCAGCCAATTGCTCTTTGCGAATCGTCATCCGTCGGCTTGTCCCCTTGGCGATCCGCGTCGCAGTCCAGCGGCAGACCGAGGCAATCGTTCGCTCCAGGTTCCGCACTCCTGCTTCCCGGGTATAATCACGAATAATCGCCTCAATGGTTTCGGGGCGAATTGTCAGTTTATTTTTGCCAAGTCCGTGCTCCCTGAGCTGGCGGGGAATCAGATATTTTTTGGCGATCTGCAGTTTTTCCCGCTCAGTATACCCCGGAAGCTCGATCGTCTCCATCCGATCCTGCAGGGCCGGCGGGATCGGCTCGATGATATTGGCTGTCCCGATAAACATCACGCCGGACAGATCGAACGGCTGATCCAGATAGTGATCCGTGAAGCTGTTATTCTGCTCTGGATCGAGCACTTCCAGCAGTGCCGAGGCCGGATCTCCCCGAAAATCCTGCCCTATCTTATCCATCTCATCCAGCATAAACACCGGGTTGCGCGTTCCGCATTTGCGAAGCTCCTGCAGGATCCGTCCCGGCAGCGCGCCAATATAGGTCCGCCGGTGGCCGCGGATATCAGCTTCATCGCGAATCCCGCCCAGCGAAATCCGCACGAATTTGCGATGCATCGCTCGCGCGATCGACCGTCCAAGACTCGTCTTTCCCACACCGGGAGGACCAAGGAAACACAGGATCGGACTTTTACCTTCTGGATTCAGCTTGCGTACCGCCAGAAATTCCAGCACACGTCGTTTGATCTTCTCCAGGCCGTAATGGTCGTGATTCAGGATTCGTTCCGAGCGGTTGATATCAAATGCATCTACACTGCTTTTTGCCCACGGCAACTCGCACACCCAGTCCAGATAAGTACGGATCACTCCATAATCCGGAGAGGCAACAGGAATCCTGCTGAGCCTATCCAATTCTCGCAGCGCTTCTTTTTGCACCATCTCTGGCATTTCCGCCTTGTGGATCTTTTCTCGAAGTTCGCTCAGTTCTTCCGAACGCCGATCTCCCTGCCCCAGTTCCGCCTGGATAGCTTTTAATTCCTCCTGCAAAAAATATTCCCGCTGGCTTTTATCAATCGAGTCCCGTACCTGGTTATGAATCTTGTGGCTCAGTTCCAGAACTTCCAACTGGTTAGCCAAAGCCACGGAAACAACCTCCAGCCGCTTATGGGCATCAGGCTCCTCAAGAAGGGCCTGTTTTTCTTCCAGGGGAATATTCAGGGTTGCCGCCAGGAAATCCGCCAGCCCGGAGGGATCCTCAATGTTTTCCAGCAGCATTACCGCTTCATCCGGAACATTCGGGCTTAGCGAAACCACACGAGAGGCGGCATGACGAACATTAACCATCAGCGCTGCCAGCTTCTTTGTTCGTCGAACCTGAACCGGAACCAACTCGACCCGGGCCCGGAGATAAGGCCGGGCCGATACAAACTCCAGAATGCGAAACCGGGCAATTCCATGGACGATAATGTTAATTGTCCCGTGCGGCATTTGGATGACCTTTAAGACCGATGCCGCGGTTCCGATCCGATATAAATCTTGCGGTCCGGGTTCTTCGATTTCCGGATCCTTCTGGGCGATTAAACCAAAGATGGTCTCTTGGGGAACTATATCCTCTACCAACCGACGGCTTCGCCGTCTCCCGATCGCCAGAGGCATAACCGTACCCGGATAAGCCACAGCACTGCGAATCGGCAGAATCCCAATCTCCGACGGCAGGCTAAAGGCCCCTTTACGGTTTTTGCGCCCTGCTGCTCCTTCTTCTATATACGAATCAATATCTACAATATCGACCATTCGTAATTTGTCCGTTTCCATATCTTGTCTCGTATCCATCCACGGTTTATCCCCACGGTGTCCAATCTTCTTTTCTCACTCATCATACAGATGAAGGCTCGAAAGAACAGACCAAACTCAGTACAATTCCAGGGTTCTTTGTCGTATCTCCCTTAAGTACACCTTCCAAACCGTCGTAATAAATAGAGTCGAGTCCTGTTGCGCGCTCGGAATTCGCTCCGGCATCAAGGGCTAACACGGAAAAATATTAAAAAAGGTTCTGATGAATGAAGTTGGAAACTGAAAATGTTTGCGAATTGCCCGAATTGTAATAATAATTTCTATGTCGCAAGGGATCGTATAGGCCAGCTTGTAGAATGTACCAAGTGCAAAGGCCAGGTCCGGATCGATATTGAACAATCCAAGGCCGTCTCTCCGCACAGTGCTGCGACCGATAAAGTGATGCAATATGACACTCTCAATGGCGGCGTAAATCTGCGAGAAGGTTTCAAACGCTTAGTCCTGGTAGCCTCCTTTCTTATGGGACCAATTATCTGGGCTGTCATTGCGGCAAGAGATCTTTATACGCTGAATGCCAGTTTCAGCGAACCCATTGACAATTCCCTCCGATTCCTGATTATCTGGGCAATCGGATTTACCGGCGCCTGGATTATCTATCTGGCCGGTCTGTTTCTGGTTCGCGGTTTTGCTATCGGACGTCGCAGTCGTATACGAAAAAAATTTACAAAACCATTACTCATCCTGGCTTTTCTGTCCCTGCTTCCCTTGATCCCTGGAATGATTGACTCGGTTCGCCATATTTTGGAAAATCCTGTCTGGTACTGGGAAGATATTTTCCAGTTTTTTCTGCCATGGTCAGCCGCCGGTTCTGCCGCCGTTTGGGGTGCCTATCTGGTCGCCCTGTTCGTTGGTAATGGGTTCCATTACCGTTACAGCGATCAGGTTTTACAGGACATGCGGCGGTTTGAACCCGGCCAGGTATCGCAAGCTAACTCCGCCGTAGCTCCCTGGCGAACCACCTGAACCGAATCCGATCATTGACGTACAAATCCTGATCAAAAATCCTTGCTAAATTATGTAAGCAAAGGCATAGTACGTCTTTTTATTAACATTGATGGGATGCTCATGGGGCAGTTTCGTAGACTGATTTTATGGTTGGCGCTGAGCCTGATAGCATTGTTATTTGTTTTCAGTGTATACGGAGCGTTTATCAATGCCGGACCGGCACAACAATTTTTTAATTCCATTCCACTGACTGTCTACTGGACTTTGTTTATTGTACTCCTATTGATAGGCATTATCGTATTTAAACGTTTGCTTCATGTACCCGGTCTTCTTGCCATGCATCTTGGATGTGTCCTGGTTTTTCTTGGAGGTATGTGGGGCAGCAAGGCGGGCCACCGATTCCAGGCGTCAAATCTGGGCCTTGAAAAAATACCCTCCGGACAAATTCAGGTCTATGAAGGGCTATCCGAAAACCGAGTTATTGAAGAGGATGCCCTGCTTGCCTATATCCCCGATCCCAATAATAATATCCTCATCGTAGAAATCAACAAAGAGGGTCGGGTCGTTTTTCAGGATGATGATACACCGGTTATTCTTCATAATGATGATCCCCGATTGTTCCATCTTCCTTTCCGGATTCGGCTCAAGGATTTTTACATTGAATATTACGATCCACCCACATTGTATATCGATACCGATACCGATCAGGGCTGGCAGATTCGCCCCGTGATCAAAGGGGCCGAGTACCAGCTTGATGGTTATGGTACGGTAACCGTTCTGGAAATTTTTAAGAACTTCAAGCTCACCACAGAAAACGACACGATGATACCTTATGATCATCCCGGGCCCGGTTCGAACCCGGCCGTCTGGGTTCGCTTCAATATGGTCGACGGCACACAAAAAGAACAATTTGCCTTTGCACAGTTTCCCGGGCATATGCGGGACGACCAGATTTTTCACCTGACGTATCAGGCCGAGGGGGGAATGCCCAAAGATTACTTCAGTGATCTTGAGGTACTTGAGAAAGGCAAAGTAGTCCGGGAAAAGACCATCCAGGTCAACGATCCGCTGCACTATAAAGGATACCATTTCTATCAGACTTCTTATGACGCCCGAAATGGTCGGTTTACTATTCTTTCAGTTACGTCCGACTCCGGCCTATGGTTTGTCTGGGCTGGCTATATCCTCCTGGCAGGCGGCATTATCTGGCATCAGTGGATCAATCCCGCACGGAAATATTTCTCCAACAGGAAGATCGCCCATGCAGCTTAAGCTTAATCCCCAGGGATATCTCATTTACGCCACTATGGCCACATACTTGTTTGGCTTTATACCTGCCATGTTATGTAAAGC
>JAFGPC010000088.1 GCA_016926155.1 Sedimentisphaerales bacterium | reverse complement strand
ATCTTCTTCATCCATGACGGACAATACTTTAAAGCAGCCCTCCAAAAATCTTTCTCCTTTGTTCCTATGGTTATTTTTTGTGAGCATAGAACTAGGGGAAATCCCAATAATATTGCTCCTCCATGAAGAATCCATACAAATGCATCTATATCTGAAAGGATATCCTCAGGGCTAATAATAGATAGAGCATGGACGAGGACACTGAGCACTAAACCTGTCCAAGCTATTACATAAAGGACTTTCATTTAACTTTCACCAATTTGACATCCTGTAGCGTGACAACTTTTAATTTTACCTCCTTGAATACATCCGAATAAACCTCCGACGTTGGTTTGTATTTAAGATTCCTGAACCTGAATTCATAATAACGGGTAATGAGGGTATAACACAAACGAAAACCAATAAATTGGGTAATCGGATACCTTTTTGAAATAATATTGATGCTTCCTTAGACTATCCTGCGAATCAGAAAATCCGTGCAAAAGGCGGTATCTCTGATAGGATATCACCTTCGTATTGCATCGTGCAAAACGATCTCTGTCGGTCGGTCGTAGTACGGAATTCCTGCTTGTGTGGAAATGCATTCTTACATCAGGATTGCTCCTTGGGCTTTGGGGCTGTGCCCCGAAGGACACTCCGGATGCGCCCGACGAGGTCGGGCGGATTGTCTCTCTGGCGCCGAACCTGACCGAGATCCTGTTCGCCTTGGGATTGGGGGACAAGGTCGTGGCGGTCACCCAGGATAGCGACTGGCCTGTCGAAGCCGTCGACAAACCGAAGGTCGGCACGTTCTGGCAGCCCAATCTGGAGGCGGTAATCGCGGCCCGGCCGGACCTGGTGGTGACGCTGGCCTTTCCGCAGCAGAAGCAGTTCGCCGAGCGGCTCAAACAGGTTGGCTGCCGATGCCTGACGGTCAATATCGACCATGTCGAGGAGTTATATGCAGCTATAGAGCAGATTGGGGCTGTGACAGAGACATCCGACAAAGCTACTGCGTTGATTGGAACGATTCGAGGGGAGCTTGCGGCGATGCAGGCGGCTCGACAGGCTACCGTGCCTAAGGTGCTGTGGGTGGTGCAGCGTCAGCCGCTGCGGGTTGCCGGGACGAAGACCTTTGCCGATGAGATCATTCGACTGGCGGGGGGGCAAAATTCCATCAGCGATACGATCCAGGTGTATCCGCCGATTGGGATGGAGGAGCTGATCGCCACCGGGGCCGATGTGATCCTTGAGCCGGCTATGACCAAGGTCGATCTGGTAAAGCAGCAGGGCGATGCGGAACAATATTGGAAGCAGTATCCGGCGTTGCCCGCCGTGCGGGATGGGCGGGTTTATGTGATTGACGGAGATCTAGTCAGCCGGCTGGGACCTCGTCTGGCCGAAGGGGTGCAGGTTGTGGCCTCGTGTCTGTCGAAAAAAAAGGGGAAAACCGAGCCGTGACAACACCGCTGACCCCAACAAAGCTGATCCTGCAGGTGGCCCTGGGTGTTGTCCTTCTGGTTGGGGTGATGGTGTTGTGTTGCCTGGTGGGTACGCAGGAGGTTTCGCTCCGGGATGTGTTGAAAGGCCCCGGAACGACCGAAAAGCCCAATCTCGATTATGAGATCATTGTTCGCATTCGTCTGCCCCGCGTGCTTCTGGCGTCGGCGATCGGTCTGGCTCTTGCCGCTTCGGGGGCGGTGTTTCAGGCTTTGCTGCGAAATCCGTTGGCCGATCCGTATATTCTGGGCGTTTCCAGCGGGGCCGGTCTGGGAGCGATTATCGCTGTGATGAGCGGAATCCAGTGGGCCGTGTGGTGGGGCTCTCCGGTGGCCTTATTCGCCTTTGGAGGAGCCATGGCGGCAATCTGGCTGGTCTGGATGATCGGCAGGGCTGCCGGACGGGGCAATATGACCTCGCTGCTGCTGGCCGGGGTGGTCGTCAATGCCTTTCTCAGTGCAGTCATCATGTTCCTGATCTCGGTCGCAGGCAGCGAACATCTGCAGACAACCATCTTCTGGCTGATGGGCAACCTCAACGCCGCGGCACTGGAGGATGTGCGCGTCATCTGGTTGACGCTGGGGCTGACAATGGCCGGCGTCTTTGTCTTGTTCCTGCTCGGGGCCAGACTGAACATCATCAGCTTCGGAGACAGCGATGCGCACAGTGTCGGAGTATCTGTTGTTATCGTACAGCGGATTGCTTTTATTGTTGCCGGGCTGATTACGGCTGTGGCGGTCAGCTTCAGCGGATTGATCGGTTTTGTCGGCCTGATCGTGCCGCACGCGGTCCGTCTTTTGCTAGGGGCCGACCACCGTCGGCTTATACCGCTGAGTGCAATTTTCGGCGGAATCTTTCTGATGATTTCCGATACATTCGCACGGATTGTTGTCGCTCCGGCCGAGCTTCCCGTCGGTGTGGTGACGGCTCTGGTCGGCGGTCCGTTTTTTTTGGTTCTTCTGGTTCGATACGCCCGTCGCGGCCATTGGGGTGATTGATGGATATGATCGAAGTCAAAAATGTCTCGTTCCGGTATCCGCAGCAGGAAGTGCTTCGCGATATAACATTTCGAATTGCTCCGGGCCGATTCCTTGCGATTGCCGGGCCCAACGGGGCCGGTAAAACCACGCTACTTCGGTTGTTGAACGGGATGTTAAAGCCGACCAAAGGCGGTATTACCATAGACGGGGAACCGATGAGCCGATACAATCCGCGCCGGCTCGCCCATAAGATTGCCGTCGTTCGACAGGATGTATTGCCCAGCTTTGCCTATTCGGTATATGAAACAATCATAATGGGGCGGACCTGTCACTTTGGACCGATGGGATTCGAGAGCGAGGCGGATCAGCAGGCCGTACAGGCGGCGATGGAAGCGACTGAAACCACACAATTCGCCTCACGCAGACTCACCCAGCTCAGCGGAGGCGAGCGCCAGCGGGTCTATATCGCCCGGGCCCTTGCGCAGGACACGCCGATCCTTCTTCTAGATGAACCAACCAGCTTTCTGGACATGCGACACCAGGTGGCTGTTTTTGACCTGCTTAAAGGCCTCCAGAAGCAGCGTGGGATCACAATTATTGCGATTACGCACAATCTTAACCTGGCCGGTCAGTATTGCGAAGAAATGCTCCTTCTGGGCCCCCCCGGACAATATACAATCGGCCCTGTTCGGAATATCCTGACGGCTGCAACCATGGAACGTTTCTTTCACGTCAAGATTCTGCAAGGTCACATTGGAGATGTCAATTTCCTCCTTCCGGTCGGCCGACCGAACTGCGATACGGGCAGGTGAGACGATGTAAGTCTTTGTATTGAAATGACTTATGTGTAATTCGCGCCCCAGTGACTTTTTTTAACAAACGGGCTTTTTCGGCTTTGCAATTTTGCCGAAAACGGTATACTACACGATTCTATTGGTACCACCGTACGGTGCTGGAACTCCAGTGGGTCATGACAGAGACCAAAAAGGGCACAAGTAGTGGCAAAAAAGACGAAAAAAACAACTAAGAAGAGAAAAACCGTAAAAAAGGCAGCTAAAAAGACTACCAAAAAAGCTGCTAAAAAAACGACGGTCAAAAAAACCAAGAAGACCAAGAAGACCGTCAAGCGGACAAAAAAGAAGATGAGCAACAAGAAGAGCACCAGAAAAAAAACGGTACACAACCCGGCGCAAAAGAGCAATGTTAAACGCCGTTCATGCAAAACAGTCCACAATCCATTAACTCCGGCAGAGATCGAACATTTTCGTCAACTCTTGCTTGAAAAACGCATTGAGTTGATCGGGGATGTCAGTTCAATTGAATCCGAAGCTTTAAAAACCTCTCGTCTGGATGCGGCTGGAGATCTGTCCAGTATGCCGATCCACATGGCCGATATCGGGACCGATAATTTCGAGCAGGAATTCGCCTTGGGCTTAATGAGCAGCGAACGGAAAATCCTCCTTGAGATCCATGTTGCCTTGCAGCGTATTGATGCCGGGACCTATGGAGTTTGTGAAGGTACCGGACAACAGATCGGCAAAGCCCGTCTGGAGGCGATTCCATGGGCTCGTTATTGTCTGGACTATGCCCGTATGGTGGAACAGGGTATTGTGATGGAAGGGGAAAAGGCGCCCGGTTATCTGAAATGGCACAGCGATGAGGAAGACGACGAGGAGTATGATGAGGATCTAGAGTTTATCCATACCGGAGATATTGAGGAAGAGGGACCCGAACACGACAACGAGGAAGAACACGAAGAAGAAGAGGAAGAAGAGGAGGAGGAGGAAGAAGAGGAACCAGTTGAAGAGGAGGATGACGGATTTGACTTTATAGACGATGACGACGAAAGTGATTAATCACAATATGATAGGAATATCCGGCCCGGCCTTTCTATGAAGACGGGCTTTTTTTAATGATATTTCTTTTGACGTCAGTGACAGAGAAAGATATGCACAATAAAGAAAAATGTCCGATATGCGGTAAGGACGTTAATCGGTCGGTCGATTCCCCTGATTCCCTCTCTCCGGAAGATCAGGGCGGATTTTTCCCTTTTTGTTCACAACGTTGTCGTTTGGTTGATTTAAATGCCTGGCTGGATAGTGATTATCGGATCCTCTCAACGCCATCGGATCCGACAATCTCGGGACAGTCAGAAAATACCTTCATACAATAAAAGCCGCCGGTGTTTTTGCTGGAAGGTCTTTCCTCATTGGCCGATAATATATTCGGCTTGGCATATGCCAAATGCATAGTTTGTCGGATAGAAACAGAATGACCCTGGAAGAACAAATCCAGACGCTTTGGGACAATATGGCCTTCGCACGGCTGTTGCGCACCTGTCGTCTGGCCGCGGCCCCCAGCCGATTGCTTTTGTCACTTACGGCGGTCTTAATTGTTTCATTGACGGGGACGTTGTTGGATCTGGTTTCACAAAGCGTTGTTATTGATACCCGATATCCTGCCAAACTTCAATTGTCTGATTTTAACGGGACCGAGCATCATACGGAACTGGATGCGTTTGTTGCAGATCGTCGTTTACTCCGATATTTTATAGACAGCCGAAGAGACGAATCCGAACATGTAAGCCGACAGGGAGTCTTTACGACTCTTTGGGCGTTTGGGGCCGCGCGGTTTAATGAGGCGACCTTTTCTCTGCTGGCGCCTGGGCGAGGAGGTATCCTTACCCGTCTATCCAATGTTTGGGGTAATCTGTGGATGTGCATTCTCGCGATATTCTGGGCGATCCGATTCCACACACTGTATAGTCTGTTTTTTTTCTCTATATGGGCCGTTACGTTTTGTTTTCTTGGAGGAGCCATTTGTCGAAGTGTGGCTTTGCAACATTCGCGTCATGAAAAGCCCGGTCTGATTGAGGTCCTTGATTTCAGCGGCTGTCGATTTGGCAGTCTGATTTCCGGCCCGGTTCTGTCGGCATTGACATTGTTATTTTTTGCCTTCATGATTTATCTTCTGGGGTTGTTATTAAACATTCCCAAAGCCGGCGAATTGCTGCTGGGCCTGGGCTTGGGTTTGGCTTTATTTTTTGGGGTACTGTGTGTTTTGATGTTGGTCGGCACGACGGCCGGCGGCAGTTTGATGTTGCCGGTCATCGCCTGTGAAGGATCGGATGGATTTGATGCTGTTAGCCGATCTCTTCGATATGTATTTTCACAGCCCTGGTGGATGTTGTTTTATACCTTAATTGCCGGATTGTGTGGTACAATATCGTACCTTGTGGCTCGATTTCTATTGTACCTTCTGCTGATTATTACGTATGGAATGGTCTATTTAGGGGTAGTTGGTGAACCCCAATCCTTAAGTAAGTTGAATCGGATCTGGCCGCAGCCTTCCTTCTACAATTTTCTGAGCAGCGGTCCGGCCCCCATAGGCTGGACCGAAATGGTATCCGCGGTTGTGGTGCGGATCACAGTATTGTTTGTAATTGGATTGCTTGCTTCTTTTGTAATCAGTTTTTATTTTAGTGCGAGTACTGTGATCTATTCCCTCATGCGGCGAAAGATCGACGGGACGGGTCTGGATCATGTCTATATCAAGCTGGAAGGAGTGTTTGATTCGGTCGACGCGCCAAAGGATGACACTGCCGAGACCCTGTAGTAAGAAAAGACAGGTGTTGTTATATGACAGACAAAAAAACAAATAAAAATGATACCCAAGAGGTGCGATACCGCCAAGGAGGGTTGTTCGTCGAATGGCTTTTACGATACCGACGTCCGGTCATCATTCTGGCGCATAGTTTTGTTTTTATAGTTTCCATGTTTTTTGCCTTCCGGCTGGTCCACATGGAACTGCTGCGGCGCTGGTTTGTATATCCATTTCCGATTTTTCTAATGATCGCGATTCCAATCAAGCTGGGTATTTTCGGCTGGTTCCGACAATTCCGTGGCTGGTGGAGATATGTCGGTATTTCCGATCTGATCGAGATAACCAAAGCGTCTGTTGCCGGAGCCATTGTCCTGATCGTTTTGTGGTATGGTTACAGTTTAGGTGTTCCTGACCTCTATAATACCTTCCGTGGTCCTGAAGTGGAGAAGCACCTGGCTGATTTGGATGATAAGGTGATTATTTACCAGGAGGTGCTTCGAAGTGTAGGAAATGAGGAGTTTCGTCAGAAACTCAAGAATCAGGCTCAGGCTCTAGAGGCGCAACTTACGGAGTGGCAAAACAATCCTGAATCGTCGAATGAAAGATCCCAATCCAAGTTGTCATACAAGGAAATGACGAAACGGCTGGAACTTCTGAATGAAGCACTCCTTCAAACCAATGATTCCCCCGGCGCCGAATTGTTACAAGCGGAATTAAAGAAACTACGTGAGGAGCGGGCCAACCTTCAGGGTCTGATGGATATTTTGAATGTGAACCGCATTCTTTGGTTTTCCAGACAAGCCGAACAGGCCCCCCCCGATGAGGTCGATGTTCGTGAAAGGGCTTTTCTCGCCATTAAGAGTCGTCAGCGAGCCATCGAAGGCGTAATCATGCTGGATCTGGTCTGCACGATAATGATTCTTGCCGGTATCCGGATGTTGATTCGGATGTATCACGAAGAATTCTTCACCAGTTCGACCGAGATTCTCAAGCGATTGTTGATCATTGGCGCCGGCAATGCGGGCGAAGGCCTGTTGCGTGAAATCATGCGGGACAAAGTCAACCGTTTTAATGTGGTTGGTTTTATCGACGACGATCCCGCCAAACAGGGAATGAACATTCACGGGGTGACGGTTCTCGGGAAGGTACAGGATCTTCCCTATTTATGCAAAAAGCATAATATAGACGAAATCGCCATCGCCATGCCCAGCGCCAGCCGCAAACAACTGCGCCATGTCGTTCAAATTTGTCAGGGTACCAAACTGCGGTTTCAGACCGTTCCTTCCATTACCGACATTGCAACGGGAAAGTTACGTGTCTCACAGATTCGCGATGTAGACATCAATGATCTGCTTGGACGAGATGTGGTCGAACTCGATCTGGATAAAATAGAAAAATTTTTAAGAGACAAGACGATCCTGGTGACCGGAGCCGGCGGATCGATCGGTTCGGAGATGTGTCGACAGGTTTGCCAGTTCAAACCACAGCAATTATTGTTAGTGGAGCAAGCGGAAAATCCGCTATTCGAGATAGAACGTGAGTTGCGCCAATCCTATCCGGAGGTTCCCGTTGAGGCGATTGTGCGAAATATAACGGATAAGGATCGGATGGAACAGCTTTTTGAACAATATAAAATCCATGTCGTCATCCATGCCGCCGCCCATAAACATGTGCCTTTAATGGAAATCAATCCTGGCGAGGCGATCAAGAATAATATTTACGGCACAAAGATCATCGCCGAAACGGCCGACCGGTATGCCGTGGAAAATTTCGTTATGATCAGCACCGACAAAGCCGTCAATCCCACCAGCATTATGGGTTCTTCCAAACGGATTGCTGAGATGTACATTCAGGATCTGAACAACACCAGTAAGACGCACTTTGTAACTGTACGCTTTGGCAATGTGCTGGGATCCAATGGTTCAGTGGTGCCGATCTTCAAAAAACAGATTGCTGCCGGAGGTCCTATTACCGTTACACATCCGGAAATGAAACGGTACTTTATGACGATTCCTGAAGCCAGCCAGCTAGTCCTGCAGGCCGCCACGATGGGCAATGGCGGAGAAATATTTGTGCTTGATATGGGGGAACCGGTTCCTATCGTGAATCTGGCGCGGGAATTAATTACGCTCAGTGGTTTTCGGCCGCACGAAGATATCGAGATCGTCTATACCGGTATGAGACCGGGGGAAAAACTCTTTGAAGAGCTTTCTATCGAAGGCGAAGATATGGTGCCCACTCGACATCCGAAGATCGGCATTTGGAAGAATATACCCAAAGACAGACACACACTACGATCAGAAATTGACCATCTGGTAACCATCTCAACTTCGCAGGATTACCAGGCCATCATTGCCGGGATCAAACGTCTGGTGCCTGAGTACCTTGGCTACGAGGATACCGGCACCGCCAAATGACGACAGATACGAATACCTTATAAACTGACATCAAGGCAATCGGCCAGTGGTGGAATAAATCCATTGAGGTTATATCAAGGTATTGTTAAGTTTTTGTAGTTAATCTCTTGCTGCCGGATGTTGGCGTTGTTAGGATACTGTCATGCAAGAGAAGATTCTGGTTGTGGATGATGAGCCGGATCTGTTGGAACTGCTGGAAATGAGTCTGACAACCGAGGGATACGAGGTTGTGACGGCGGCCAGTGGAACAGCGGCAATGGAAATGATTCGTCAAAGCCGGCCGGACCTGATCCTGCTCGATATCATGCTGGAGGACAGCAGCGGACTGGAGTTGACCGGTCAAATCAAACATACTCCTGAAATGGCGGGCATTCCTATTATTTTGCTGACGGCAAAGGACACAGAAACGGATATGGTAGTCGGACTGCGCGTTGGGGCGGATGATTATGTGACCAAGCCATTTAGTACACAGGTGCTGGCAGCGAGAATCGAGGCGGTTCTTCGACGAAGCAAACTGGCTCAGGATGATGTTAGTAATATAATGACCGCAGGGGCCGTGCGTGTGCATAAGACTTCGAGGCGAGTAACGGTGGAAGGACGGAATATAGACCTGACCGGGGGAGAATACAATATCCTGGTTGCACTGATTAAGGCGGGAGGAAAGATTCTATCACGTAAAGACCTGAAAGACGCTTTGGGAGAAACAGCGACCGGTCAGAAGGAGAGGATTATTGATGTACATGTCGCCGCACTCCGTAAAAAATTGGGGCCTCTGGGCCGCCGGGTCGTTAAAACCATCCATGGTCTGGGGTATCGAATCAATCTATGAAGGCTGTGGAATGTATGAGGATTGTTCGGATTTCAAGACAGTGCTTTAACTTGCGAAGAAATGACGGTCAGTCGTGTTGTCTATAGCAATGGACTAAATAGCTTGGCGACGTTGTATATCGTATTCTTTAGCGCATTCTGACTTTTCCAATAAGCCGGATCCAGACGACGACTTTTGTGCAGGTATTCCAATTGACATCGACGAAGGTCCTGTGTGACTTCAGAACCATACAACAGCAGATTGATCTCAAAATTCAACGCAAAGGACCGGATATCAAAATTGCTCGAACCAATGAATGCAATAGAATCATCAATGCTTAATGTTTTGGCGTGAAGAAGCCCGGCATTATAGATGAAGATTCGCACTCCCGCCTCCAAAAGATCGGAAAAGTACGCTCGACCCGCCATGTCTACTATCGGATGATCCGTCTTGCCCGGTACGACCAGATGAACAGCCACGCCTCTTTGTGCAATTACCTGCATTGCTTCCAGAAGCGGGGCATCCGGGATAAAATACGGTGTTGTCAGATAGACACGATCCCGAGCCGAATGCATGGCGGCAACAACCCATCGCTGGTAGTTCTCCACCGGATAATTGGGACCGCTGGGAAGAGTTTGACAGGGGATTGTTCCACGGGACTGGGGTGGGGGGAAAATACCTTCTCCCTGGAGTAATTGTTCGGTTCGGAAATTCCAATCCTCCAGAAAAACCATCTGGAGCTCCTGCACGATAGGGCCTTTCAGGCGAACAGTCAGGTCGCGCCATACCAGGGTTTTATGCCCGTAATCCGCATCGGCAATATTCTGCGAGCCGGTATACCCAATCCGCCCGTCGATAATGACGATTTTTCGATGGTTCCGCAGGTCAATCCTTGATGCCTGCCGTCGAAGAAAACCTACGGGCAAAGCGTCAACTACTTCGATCCCGGCCAATTGTAAATCATGGCGTAATGAGTGCAACATCCGCCATGAACCGACACTATCAACAAGCAATCGACATTTCACTCCTCGCTGAGCGGCCATTTTAAGTGAATCCGCAACCCGCTTTCCGGTCTCGTCGTTTCGGAAAATGAAAAATAACATGTGGACATGTTCCCGGGCCTGTGCGATGTCCTCGATCATCCTATGAATACCCTGCTCCGAGTCCGAAATCCATTCCACTTCATTCCCGTTCAAAATCGGCATAAGCCCAAACCGTTCGGCTAAAGTAATCGCCCCTTTGCACTGGGGTCCCAGTTCTGGGTGGGCGATATTCGGGTGTTGATCCAATTGATGCTTCAGGTGCTTCAAACGCTTTAACAACTGCCCATGCTGCCGGGCTCTTCGACGCGGAAGACGATGACGTCCAATGATTAAATAGAGAAAGATCCCGATCCAGGGTTGAAAAAAGATGATAGCAAGCCATGCCAGAGCGGCGGCGGGTTGCCGCTTTCGGACCACGACGAAAAGCATGGCAATTCGGGCAATCCATTCGGCTATATACAAGACGCTATAGAACGACAAATCTGTCCTCCCTTGTCCTGCCTGGCTATGATTCGAATGCAGATCCTATGGAATCCAAAAATCATACTACAAACTGGAATCGCAACATTCAACCCTCGAACCGATGATTCTGGTATCCTTCCTCCGTTCGATTCATCTGTACATTTATGGGAATGGGAACTGCTTACCTCTAACTCTATTCGAATTTTTCATATTTTCTCATGATTGAAGATGTAGCATTCTTGTGTGAGATAAAGATGGAACTGAGCAGGGTATAGGTCTTGTCTGAAGTTGACAAATGCCAACAAAGACAAGAATTCCCTCGCTCTGATAATTTGTTGAAGGGGTCTCTGGTATTGGTAGTTAATCCACTACGAGGACCGAATTGACAGATCCCATCTGATTCCATGCAGTGGAAGGATTGTCAGGATCTTGTTGCCACTGTCCGTCAATCAGGAATTTGTATTCATAAGTGCCTTTGGACAATGGCTTTGTGACAGCATAGGCTCCGTCTTTCTGTTTCCGCATGGTTTCTGGTTGCCATTTGTTAAAACTGCCGGCCAGCCCAACCTTGGATACGCCCGTATTGGGCTGAAGCAAGAACTGGATGGTTCCTTGTTTTCGACCTTTCCGAATCATCGTCAACTCCTTTTGCCATGTTTTATAAAGCTCCATCTCGGTACAAACCATGGAAACACTATCCTATTCATACATACGAAACGTGTCAATCCTAAGTTCAAAGGTGAAAATTCCCGTATTTTTCCGGATACATGATATATGTTTCCGGATTTGGAAGCACGTTTAGTCATGATCCAATTGTTATGAACGCCTTATTTGGGGGCAAGATGGGTAAGTATTGACTCTTGCGTATGGCGTGAAGCCTTGATTATGGCTCCACACCGGCGAGCCATTGGGCGGAGAAGACGGCGAAGTCTTCGATATCTATATTCCCATCGTTATTGAAGTCAGAATAGGGGCACTCCGGGGCAGAAGAACCCAGTATCCAATGGGACAGCCACTGAGAGAGATCATGCATGTTGACTTTTTCGTTGGGCTCGAAATCGGCGGCGATGGGATAGGTTTCATAGGCTCCCATATCGATCCGGCCATAGCGAATCCGCGGCTGGTAGTCCAGCCAGGTCTATCCATCCAGAGAAGGCCATTCTCAACAGTAAAACCTTCCAGAACAGTATTGTGATCTTCTCCACTGTTAAAATAGAAAGCATAGAAGATGAAATACCCTGAGTATACCTCATGGCTATCTAAGTGGATAATACAGTTGGCCGGTCCATTTTTACTGCGGACGGTGATGGCCTTGCCGGCCAGGTTGCCGCCGCGGTCGTATACTCCATCGGCGACAAGGATGACATCGCCATCGACGGCAGCGTCGATCGCTTCATGGATTGTCGTATTGTCCCCGGAACCGTCGGGTTGTACGGTGATTGTGCGAGCCAGGCTTAGCGATGCCAATGATAGTAATATTCCCAGAGCGAACCGGAGCATGTCGTAAGCTCTCTCCTGTACACCATTTCAGATCATTAGAACTAATTATAACAACTAGGGTGTGTCCGGTAAAGCGGAAAATGACGATCTCGAACCATTCCAATTATGACAGGTCCTTTTCAATAAAGGAATTATGATAACTGAAAAACGGCTTTCTTGTTGTCAATTATTGAGGATTTCACTCCATACAATTGTCTTTGAAAAATACAGTTGAACTGAATCCTATTGTTTTGGTATAGTATAAGGAGTTGCCCTAATTACAGTATAACTGGCGAAAGATGAAAAAACGGGAAAGTCAAAATCTGTTTCGATGGAGCGTTTTATTAGTCGGGATGATCTTTGTTTTCAGCCCTCCGCAGGCAGGGGGGTATTGTTTTTCCCCTCATCGCCACTTTCCGCATGATACTCATGGTCACCTATATTCCAGCCATTCGAGTATTGAAGATGCTTGTGTGAACGGCATTGAGGGTCATCATCTGAAAAGTCACAGCCTTTGCCGGGATTCCGATCGGCAGAATTGTGTTCGGGTCGCGGTCGTTTTGAACCTGCGGGCGGGATCGGGACAAAGCCTCTTTTCTGCCGTTCCCATGGTTTTGGATTCCGAACTAGTCGTAAACGATCCTTCCGGCTCTTTTTCAAATCATCCATCTTTTTTGCCGCCTCATTTGCCGGTTTTACGAACCATCGTACTGCTGGTGTGATTTCTGTTTGATTTCCGGACTATAGTTCTGAATGGGCAATCGATCTTTCCTTGCCCGGATTGCTGCATTCGGAAGAAACCGGCAATCGGTTCAAACAGGGATCATGAATATGAAAATCATTATCTATTTTTCCGCCTTGACGGGCATCTTTCTTACGTCAGGGTGCTTGTTCTCGGAATCCATTTCGGATACCAAGCTGAGAGCCATAGAAAAACAACCATCAGACGAATCATTACTCGTTGAGATCCGTGAAAAAACCGGACTTGAGCAGGAATTGTCTTTGTCCGACCTTCCCACAGGCTCGATCATATTGCGCGATGCTCTGCAGCTTGCGTTGATATACAATCCACGGTTCCGGGCCCAATCATGGCATGTCCGAATCGCCGAAGCAAGGCAGATTCAAGCCGGGCTGAGTCCTAATCCGGAGTTGGAGGTGGAAGTGGAGGAGATCGGTGGAAGCAGCCCAAGACACCGTTTCGAGGGGGCTCAGGCGACTCTTCTGCTCAGTCAAATCATCGAACTTGGAGATAAAAGGCAAAAGAGGATTGCTCTAAGTTCCCTTAAGAATCAATTGATCCAGTGGGACTATGAGTCTGTTCGGCTGGATGTCTTAACCGAAGCGGCAGAATCTTTTATCGATGTGCTGGTGGCCCAGCGCCGCCTTGATATCATGCGTCAGATTCTGGAGACGTCCTCGGAAATGCTTGCCGGTGTAACCAAGCGGGTGGAGGCGGGTAAGGATTCCCCTGTGGAACGATCCAAGGCTCTGGTCAGTCATGCGAAAATCAAAACTCAGTATGAACTGGCGGAAAAGACCTTGCATTTTGCCCGATTGCAACTCACCTCATTATGGAACAGTACGGATGCTTCCTTTGATCGAGCCGAAGGGGACTTTGACCAAATCGATCCCATTGGTGATATGACCTCTCTTGTCGGTCGGCTTGACCGCAATCCAGACCTTGCCCGATGGGCGATTGAAATGAAACAACGGCGAGCCGCAGTCGAGCTGGAAAAAGCCCGTGGCGTTCCGGATATCCGAGTGGGAGCAGGAATACAACGATTTGAGCAGGAGGATGAAAACGCGGTTGTGCTGAGTCTTTCCATTCCCCTGGGTATTTCGGATCGGAATCAGGGGGCCCGACTAGAGGCAATCTATAACCTGGCCAGGGCCAGAGAACAGAAACAAGCTGTTCTGGCTTCCATCCGGGAACACCTGATCCGCGCGTATCAAAAGGCGTCTACTGAATATATACATATTCAATCCCTGGATAAAGAAGTGCTTCCCAATGCCCGGTCGGCGTTTGAAGCTTCCCGAATCGGGTATGAACAGGGAAAGTTTGATTATCTCACTGTCTTGGACGCGCATCGCACTTATCTTGATGCACAGATGGAGCGTCTTGAAGCACAGGCTTCTTATCATAAGGCCAGAACACAGATGGAACGTCTCCTTGGAAGAGACTTGCTTGCTGAGGAAAAACCATGAAACATAGTAAATGGATACTTATTTTGATTTTATGTATTGGGGCAGGCGTTTTTACTGTTTCCAAAATCCTCCCTCATTATGGCATTGAATGGCATTCTGAGGAAGACACTTATGACCACGACCATATCTCCGGAATAGAGGAGCAGGATTTTACCCATGACACTCTGGAGGGTGTGAATTCGGAAGAGGGGATTGTGTTAACCCAGGATGAAATCCAACAGATGGGAATCAAGACGGCTATTGCCGGACCGGGTCAGATCCAAGTTGAAGCCGTTCTTTCCGGTCAAATCGGATTGAACCGTGACCAGATGGCCCATATCGTTCCCCGTGTCTCTGGTGTCGTTCATGAGGTTTTTGTGACGGAAGGCGACCAGGTCCGACAGGGGCAAATACTGGCGTTGATCGAGAGTCGTGATCTGGCTGACGCCAAGGCGGCTTACCTGGCGGCCGTGGAGAAAAAGAAGCTGGATGAGGCCGCATTTGTAAGAGAAAAGGAATTATTTGAAAAGAAAGTGACATCCGAACAGGAGTATCTTGCCGCTCAACAAGCACTGGCCGAGACGCGGATTCAAGTATTGACTGCCTCGCAAAAGCTTTATGCTCTGGGATTCAGCAGCGTAGAGTTGCAGGAGATTTCACGGCAGTCTCCGAAATCCTTTATCCGTTATTCGATTGTTGCTCCATTTGACGGGACTATCATACAAAAGCATATCGTTCTGGGGGAGGTTGTCGATGATAAGTCGGATGTGTTTATCATTGCCAATCTAGATTCGCTCTGGGTGGATTTGCATGTATACCAAAACGATCTTGAAACGATACGGCCCGGGCAGAAAGTTGTGATTTCCCCCGGCTCGAACCTGCCGGATGCGGAAGGGATCATTACCAGAGTGTTGCCCCTTATCGAATCCGAAACACGCACCTCCGTAGCCAGAATACTGCTGGATAACTCGAACGGTACTTTTCGTCCTGGTTTGTATGTAACGGCACGAGTTCAGTCCACCATCATCGAGGCGACGGTTCGGGTCTTGTCTGAGGCGGTTCAGATGTACGAAGGCCGGTCGGTCGTATTTGTCAAAGATGAGCATGGTTTTGAACCTGTAGAGATCCGGGCGGGGCGGTCGGACCGGGACTATATCGAAGTGATTTCGGGATTGGAATCCGGCATGGAATACGTTTCCAAAGGCTCTTTTCAGCTCAAGGCCAAAATTCTCACAGGAACCCTGAACAACCATGCCGGGCATGGACATTGATGGGGGCGGCTATGCATAGACGAATAGTTGATATTTCTCTTCGGTATCGTTTCTTTGTCCTTCTGGGGATTGTGGGGATTACGATGTTGGGGATTCACCAGTATCGACGGCTTCCGGTGGACGCCTTCCCGGACATTTCTCCCATCATGGTGCCGGTCTTTACCGAGGCTCATGGTATGGCGCCCGAAGAAGTAGAGCGAATGGTTACCTTTCCCATTGAGTCAACCATGAACGGGCTGCCAGGCGTGTCACAGATCAAATCCACCTCCGCTTTCGGCATGTCGGTTGTCTATGTCTACTTCGAAGATGATGTTGATATTTATTTTGCGCGCCAAGTCGTGTCCGAACGATTGAACCATGCCCGCACGGTATTGCCGCAACTGCCTGAACAACCCACTCTGGGGCCGATCTCTACCGGACTGGGGCAGATCTTTATCTACTATCTTACCATCGATCCGGGTACAGACACGGAAGGAAAGGATCCGATTACCTATCTGCGGGAAGTCAATGATTGGATCGTCAAGTACCAGTTGCAATCTGTTAAGGGAGTAACGGATATCCTCTCCATAGGCGGATATGTACTGCAGTATCAGATTCGGATTGATCCAACGGCCCTGAACCGGTATGGAATCAGCCTGGAGCAGGTGGTTCAGGCGATTCGGCTGAACAATGAAAACACCGGTGGACAGTTCATGCAGATCGATCAAGAGGAACATCTAGTGCGTGGAATCGGGCTGCTCCGGAATCTGGAGGATATTCGCAATATACATATCAGAACGGTTAGGGGGGTGCCAATCCGAGTTGGAGAAATTGCCATCGTGGATTTCGGTCGAGAGATACGACGGGGAGTTGTTTCTCGAAATGGAACCGAGGAAGTGGTTTCCGGAATTGTCCTTCAATTGTTCGGTGAAAATACGTCGCATGTGATCGAACGCTTGTATGAGGAAGTTCCCAACGTACAGGCTTCGCTGCCCGAAGGCGTTCATCTGGTTCCCTATTATGAACAGGCCGATCTGGTCAATCAGGCTACCTGGACGGTAAAAAAGGCTTTGTTGTTCGGAGCTGTCCTGGCGGGGATTGTGCTGGTTTGTTTCCTTGGGAATATCCGAACTGCTCTCATTGTCGCTCTGGCACTTCCGTTATGTGCTTTTATCTCCTTTATCCTGATGCGGATATGGGGCCTTTCGGCCAACCTGATGTCACTGGGAGGGATTGCGATTGCGATGGGAATGCTCGTCGACGGATCGATTGTCATGGTGGAAAATATCTTCCGCCATCTGAATGCTGATGTAGAAGATTCGCTGAAAACAAAAACCGAGATTATCTTAGAGGCGGCCAAAGAAGTCGCCCGTCCCATCCTGTTTGCCTTATTGATTGTAATCATTGTGTTTCTTCCCATCTTTTTTTTGCAGGGGATCGAGGGCAAGATGTTTTCTCCCATGGCCTATACCCTCTGTTTTGCCCTGTTTGGTTCGTTACTCGTTGCGATTATTGCCGCACCGGCTCTGTGTACCTATCTTCTCCGGGCGGGCAGACATAAGGATTTCTTTGTCATGGTTTGGCTTCAGAGGCTCCATGATCCCTGCCTTTCATGGTCCATTCAAAATCGCTGGTTTATTCTGGCATTCGTCTGTCTGGCTTTTATAATGAGTGTGCTTATCGTACCTATTCTGGGAACGGAGTTTGTTCCTACCCTGGAAGAGGGATCCATTCTGATCGGTGTTACGATGGCTCCGTCCATCTCCTTGCAGGAAGCCACTCAAACCATTCAAGCCCTGGAAAGAAAGATCATACAATTCAGCCCTGTGGAGGAGGTTGTTTCCCGCATCGGAAGACCCGAAGCGGGAAGTCATCCTCATCCCGTAAATTATGCGGAAATCCATATTACTCTTACACCTTTCCGGGAATGGAGCCAATACTCTGATAAGCGGGAATTCATAGAGGCCTTGCATCAAACGTTATCCCGTTTCCCGGGGGTGCAGCTCAATTTCACCCAACCGATACAAAATGCCTTTGACGAATTGCTTTCGGGTATCAAGGCCCAGATTGCGATCAAACTGTTTGGGGAAGACCTGAACGTGCTGCGATCCAAAGCGATGGAGATTCAAAATTCCATCGATAATATTCCCGGTTTGGTGGATCTATCTATCGAGCAAAGTATTGGCCAGCCTCAGGTCCAGGTTGTGGCGGATCGCCGATTATGTGCCCGATATGGAGTCAATGTCAGTGAAATTCTTCAATTGGTAGAGACGGCGATCGGGGGTCAGGTCGTCGAGCATATTTATTTGAATGCCCGGCGTTTCGGGATCCATGTGCGGTATGATGAGCGGTACCGAAATAATCCCGATGTGATTGGAGATCTACTTGTACATACCGAAGACGACGGACTGATCCCTTTAAAACAGGTCGCACAAATTAAGCATGTATCCGGACCGATTCAGATCCAGCGGGAGCAGAATCAGCGACGATGGATCATCCAGGGCAATGTGCGGGGAAGGGATCTGGGGGGAGTTATCGCCGACATTAAAAAACGGATTGCAGACAAGGTTCGACTGCCCAGCGGTTATCGGGTGGAATTCGGCGGTCAATTTGAAAACCAGCAGCGGGCTATGGCTCGTCTGAGTATTATTGTACCGGTTGTAATCGGACTCGTTTTTTTAATGTTGTGCCTGGCATTCGGATCGATTGCCAGTGCGCTGCTCGTCATGATCAATATCCCTTTGGCCATGATTGGCGGTGTTTTTGGATTGTATCTGTTGGGAGAATACCTCTCCGTACCGGCGGCGGTGGGTTTTATCGCTTTGTTTGGTGTTGCTGTGCAGGACAGCATCGTTTTGGTCAGTTGTATTAACCAACTCCGGTATGATGGCCTGCCGATGAAAGAGGCTATCATACAAGGCTGCCACCAACGATTCCGACCAGTCGTGATCACTACCTTGACTACCATATTGGGTCTGCTTCCATTGCTTTTATCGCATGGTATCGGTTCGGAGGTACAGCGACCGCTGGCAGCAGTAGTTATATTCGGACTAGCCTCTTCCACATTTCTGACCCTGTTTGTAATTCCGGCGTTCTATCAATGGTTTCGAATCCCCGGAAGAAGAGATTTCCGCCGGGCCGTATGGTCTCTTGATACTCCAGAATGGAAACCAGGGTAATCCAGGCACAATAGACCGCCTCGATAAAACAGTGCAATAGATAATACCATGTCATTCATGAAGGTGTGGAAAGCCGATCAACTTTCTGAAATATTGTGTTCTACTTCTGTCTCTGGTCCGAAAATGTTACCTTTATCAACACAGATGATGAAGATTTCTCGGTCCTTGTTAAAAGATAAAATACGCAATTTTTATGACGTTGCATTGGTCCTAAGCTTTCGTATGGTTTATACGGAGATGGGCTTATATCCTTCGCAAAGAAGGGCGTGGCGTATAGATCATTGGCGAACACGAGGATACAAACATGAGCGGCAAGACGACGGCGGTGCATATCACGCATGAGGCAATCGGAAAAATTGGCGGGATCGGTGCGGTATTGGAAGGGCTTTTTACCAGCCAGAGCTATCAAGACCAGATCAGCCGAACCATCCTGATCAGTCCGTTGTTTTCCAGAGAGGGAGACGTCTCTACGCGATTAGGGGAAGGCGGAGAGGTGCTGTATTCTTCTCCGGATGGAAGGACACCTGCCAATTATACGGCGATGTTCCGACACATTGAAAACGTGTTTAACGTAGGCATCGTGTATGGGCGTCGCACTTTTGCCGATGCGCGAACCGGCGTAAAGAGTTCACCGGAAGTAATCCTCCTGGATATCACACGAATGGATCCGGGGCCGATCAATGAATTCAAGGGTCGTCTTTTCAACGAGTTTGGCATTCGGTCCAATCTGTATGAGCATCTTTGGGAATTTGAACAGTACCTGCGAATTGCTCCCCCGGCTATCGCCGTACTCAAGTCAATCGGCGCCGCCGATCATGACGGGACAACCATTCTGGTGGCTCATGAATTTATGGGGATGCCTACGGCTCTGGCCGGTATTTTAGATTCCTATGATTTCCGAACGGTCTTCTATGCCCATGAAGTAGCGCCAATGCGACATATTATCGAAAACCATCCGGGTCATGACACGATGTTTTATAATGTTATCCGGCAGGCTCGTGAAAACGATCAGTATGTCAACGAAATCTTTAGCGATCAGAGTTTCAACTTCAAATACGCATTGGTCGATGCCGCGCGGCATTGCGATAATATTCTGGCTGTGGGCGATTGTGTTGTTGATGAACTCAGATTCATGGCCCCGGAGTTTAAGATCGCCGATATCGACCTGACTTATAATGGGATTCCTTCCTACGATATCGGCCTGGCCGAAAAGCATCAGTCGAAAGAATATTTACAAGACTATTGTCAGAATTTACTGGGATTTCGGCCGGACTTTGTTTTCACTCACGTCACTCGCATGGTACCGAGTAAAGGATTGTGGCGCGATCTTCGTGTGCTCGAGCATGTTGACAGGGAATTCAAGACGCAAAACAAGACCGCCGTTCTTCTGGTTCTGAGCACGGAAATCGGAAAGCGTCGTAATCGGGACATCTACAACATGGAGGCGGCGTACAATTGGCCGGTTGCCCATCGGGAAGGTCTGCCCGATCTGTCCGGCGGGGAGGCCTCTTTTTATGCCGGCATTCAGGAATTCAACGCTAAAAGCAGCAATGTCAAGGCCATCTACATCAATCAATTCGGTTTCGATCGCGAATGTTGCGGTCGGCGTGTGCCTGCGGATATGGAATTCATGGATATTCGCAAAGGTTCCGATGCCGAGTTCGGTCAGAGTATCTATGAACCCTTTGGTATTGCTCAGTTGGAGGTGCTTACTTTCGGGGGGATCTGCGTTGTGACCGACATCTGCGGTTGTGCCGGTTTTGTGAAAGATATCACGGAGGGAAGCAATGTACGGAACGTCATATTTGCCGATTATACAAAACTGGATGAAAATTTGTCTTCCCTTGATGTGGAAGATTTAAAGCAAATCGATCGTTCCACACGCAACGCCATCGAATACAAAATCAGTGAAAAAATCGCACTGGAATTGTGTGCTCGATTGCCAAAAAATGATGACGAGGCGGCTTCCATGCTGCGAGAAGGCTGTGAACTGGCCAGACATATGAGTTGGGATACGGTGTTTGAGAACTATGTTTCACGAAGCCTGCAAAAGGCTGTCCGTCGGCAGCATCAGATCCGTCTGAACAAGTCAGCCTAGCCGAGGCGATCGGCCCCGCCGATCCAGAGCGGAGTCCGATTCGAAAGTCAGAGCCCCGAGGGGAAACCGTCGGGGCTTTTTCAATGTGATACTTCCCACGCAGATCCTTGACGCTTCTTTTGATATGCAGTAAAGTAACCGCATGGGAGATAAAAAAATCATCGGGTTATTAGGGGGGGTTGGCGTGGGAAAAAGCACTGTGGCTGCCGAATTTACCCGGCAGGGATGTGCGGTCATCAATGCGGACGCTATAGGTCACGAGCTTTTAAAGGAACCTTCTGTTCGTCGTTTGTTGATCGAAGCATTTGGTTCTGATATTCTGGATTCATCCGGAATGATCGACCGGCGAATTCTGGGAGAAAAGGCCTTTGAAAATCGTGGTACGGTCGAACGAATCGAAAAAATCCTGCATCCGCCAATTTTGGATGAATGTCGAAAGCAGATATATAAAGCCCAGGAAAGTATAGATTACAGAGCAATTGTACTGGATGCACCTCTCCTGCTGGAAACGGGTATTGACAAAGAATGCGATATTTTGGTCTTTGTGGAATCCGATGAATCAATCCGGTCCGAACGAAACCTCCGTCGGGGAGACGATTTTTACGCCCGGATAAAAAAAAGAGAAAAATTTCAAATTTCTCTGGACACGAAACGCCAAATGGCAGATTATATTATAGATAACAATTCTGGCTTTTCAGCGTTGGCTGGACAAGTCGCAAGGATTCTCTTGGACGTGTAAGGAATGCGGCTTGACATTTTCGGGGTTCTACGAATCATTGTAGCCGAAAAGAATGGATTCGATTTGGCAGCTCTGGTGACAAATCCTTAGATTCCCACAAAGCGGGCATAAAGGTGGGGTCAGAACAAAAGGATTCTAATTGTTTCCATACAATAAGGAAGTGATGATGGCGAAATCAGCAACCGAAACCAAAGAAAAAGATCAACAATTCGATCCGGAGCAATCCAATCCGGCAGATAAGACCGCCGAGATGCAGGATATCTCCCCATCCAAGACCGTAAAGAAAAAGGCCAAAAAGAAAAAAAAGAAAAAATCCCCATCGGATGATGCGCAAGTCACGGACTCCAGGGATACTTCAGCCCCGGAAAAAGGTAAAGAGGGCGAAGACGAATCCGTCCATGCCAAGTACGAACGGATTAAGAAGGGCAATCTGCACCTGACCGATCTTCAGAACCTGGATGTGGTTGAACTGCACAAGATTGCCAAAGATGAGGGTATTACTGAATATATGGGGTTGACCAAACAGGAGTTGGTCTTCAAGATCCTTAAGGAGCGCATCCGACAAAACGGCCTGATGTATGGTGAAGGCGTTCTGGAAGTCCTGCCCGATGGTTTCGGCTTCCTTCGCAGCCCCAAATACAGTTATTTATCCTCTCCCGATGATGTGTATGTTTCCCCGTCTCAGATACGTCGATTTGGCCTTCGCAGCGGTAATATTGTAGCCGGTCAGATTCGCCCGCCCAAGGAAAGTGAAAAATATTTTGCCCTGCTTCGAGTAGAAGCCATCAACTACCAGGAGCCCGACAAGCTGGCCGAAAAGGTCGTTTTCCGCGATCTGACACCTCTCCACGCGGAAGAGCGTCTGATGCTGGAAACCACCGCCGAAGAAATGAGTATGCGGATCATCGACATGATTACGCCCATCGGCAAGGGCCAGCGAGGCTTGATTGTCGCTCCGCCACGAACGGGAAAGACCATCCTTTTACAGAAGATCGCTAACGCCATCAGCACCAATCACCCGGAAGTCCGGATGATTGTACTTCTGATCGATGAGCGTCCCGAAGAAGTGACCGAGATGGAGCGAAAGACCGCCGACGATGTGGAGGTCATCAGCTCGACATTTGACGAGCCGGCCTCGCGTCATTGTCAGGTTGCCGAGATGGTGATCGAAAAGGCCAAGCGAATGGTCGAGTATGGCGAGGATGTCGTCATCCTGCTCGATTCAATTACTCGGCTTGCACGGGCCTACAATACCGAAATGCCCCATTCCGGCAAGATCCTGACCGGTGGTGTCGATGCCAATGCGATGCACATGCCCAAACGGTTCTTCGGGGCCGCCCGAAACATCGAAGAGGGCGGTTCATTGACGATTATCGCCACGGCTCTGATCGACACCGGTTCCAAGATGGATGAAGTGATCTTCGAAGAATTCAAGGCCACCGGTAACATGGAACTGCATCTGGACCGTCGTCTGGTCGAGCGAAGGACCTTCCCGGCCATCGATATCTCCAAGAGCGGTACCCGACGTGAGGAATTGCTGCTGGATAAGAAGGAACTGGAACTGGTCTATCGCCTGCGGAAAGTGCTCAGCGAGATGAACCTGGTCGAGTCGGTAGAGCTTTTGAAGAGCCGACTGGCCAAGTTCAAGACCAACGCCGAATTCCTCATGAGTATGAGTATCGACTGACAGCCGGGCAAAACCGGCGAAAATGCCGCCTTTACAGGCCGCGTCGTTTGTAGTAAGATTTCAGTCCCGGCCGGGTCTTCCCAGCCGGGACTTTTTTGTTCACAGAATGGATCAGGAAAATGACCGAACAGCTTTCGACAGTATATGATCCCAGGGCGATCGAGAAACAGGCTGATGAAATCTGGAACCGGGGCCGGTATTTTCACGCCGAACCAGATGCTCCCACGGAAAAAGGGGCTTATACCATCGTCATCCCTCCCCCCAATGTCACCGCGCCGCTGCATTTAGGCCATGCTCTGAACAATACCCTGCAGGATATCCTCATCCGGTATCATCGAATGCAGGGCTTCAATACCCTCTGGATGCCCGGCACCGATCACGCCGGTATCGCCACGCAGACCGTCGTGGAAAAACGGTTATTGGCCGAGCAGGGCAAGCGACGTACCGATTTTAAGCGGGACGAGTTTGTTGCCCATGTCCAGGCCTGGAAGGATGAGTATGAGGCCAGGATTATACGCCAACTCAAGACGATGGGTTGTTCCTGCGACTGGCCGCGGACGCGATTCACGATGGATGAGGTTTGTGTCCGTGCGGTGCGGGAAACGTTTTTTCGTCTGTTTCGGGATGGGCTAATCTACCGGGGCAAGCGGCTGGTCAACTGGGACCCGGCTACGCAAACGGTACTGGCGGATGATGAAGTCGAGCACGAAACAGTGCAGGGGCATTTTTGGTATTTGCGCTATCCGCTTGTTCAGCCGGTCGATATCAATGGGCAGACTATCGAACACGTCACAGTTGCCACTACCCGGCCGGAGACGATGCTGGGCGATACTGCCGTTGCCATGAATCCTGCTGATCCGAGGGCCATATCGTTGGTGGGCAAGATGGTCCGTCTGCCCATCGTCGGCAGGCTGATTCCTATCATTGCCGATGAGCATGTGGTGCTGCCCGATCCGAATAGTGAAGACGAGAAGGCTCGCTATGGTACGGGCTTTTTGAAGGTCACTCCTGCTCACGATCCGTATGACTGGGAGATCGGACAGCGACATAACCTGCCTGTGATCAATGTCATGGCCCCGGATGGTTCGATCAGCGAACGATATGGCTGGGAGGACTGGGACGAGATTGCAAATCCCGATGTGGAAAATCTGCTCGGAATGGACCGATTCGAAGCCCGTGAGGCCATTGTCGAATGGTTCCGTACCGAAAGGTTGCTTGCCGAAATTCGGGAATATACTCATGAAGTGGGGCACAGCTACCGCAGCCATGTGCCGATCGAGCCATATCTGTCCGATCAGTGGTACATCGCCGTCAAAAAATTGAATAAGTATCTTGTCGACAAGTTCGGCTCCGGGCTTATCGAAGGGACGGATGTTCCCGTCAACTCGCTGGCGGGTCTGGCGTTGAAGCCGCTCGTAGACGGCAGGCTTAAATTCACACCGGAACGCTACAGCAAGACCTACCAGACCTGGCTGGAAAACCTCCGTGACTGGCCCATCAGTCGACAACTCTGGTGGGGACATCAGATACCAATATGGTCGGGGTCAAATAAACCCAAGGGTATTCCGCAAATCTCTTGGCAGGAGGGATCCAATGAGAAAGGTGAAACCATTTACTATATTTGTGTTCACCCAAACTGTGAAATAATTGAGCGTCGCCTTGAGGATGAAGGTTATAAACGCGACCCTGATGTGTTGGATACATGGTTCAGTTCAGCGTTGTGGCCGTTCAGTACATTAGGCTGGCCAGATTCATCGGAATTAAAGGCCTTTTATCCAGGTGATGTGCTTTGCACGGCTCGGGAGATTATTACGCTCTGGGTTTCCCGCATGGTTATGATGGGGCAGTATTGTATCGGTGATATTCCCTTCCGGGATGTGTACATCCATGCGATGATCCAGGATGGACAGGGCCGCAAGATGAGCAAGAGCCTGGGCAACGGCATCGATCCGCTGGTTGCCATTGACAGCCACGGCGCCGATGCCATGCGGTTTACCCTGGCGGCCATGACTACCGATACACAGGATGTCCGTATGCCCGTCGAGCCAATGGAGCTGCCGGACGGTCGCACGGTGAATACCTCACCCAAGTTTGATAACGGCCGTAACTTCTGTAACAAGCTGTGGAACGCTTCCCGTTTTGCCATGATGAACCTGGAGGGAACGGATCCCGACCAGTTCGATCCGGATCGGATGAAGACCGTCGATCATTGGATTTTGTCCCGGTTGGCAGCCACGATCCGTGAAGTGACCGATGCCATCGAGCAGTATAAATTCAACGAACCGATCAATGCCCTGTATCGCTTCTTCTGGAACGATTTCTGTGACTGGTACCTGGAATGGGCCAAACCCCGGATGCGAGATGAAAAAGACAAACCCATCGCCCAGAATATCCTGGCCTTTGTCCTCGACCAGACCCTGCGGATGCTGCATCCGTTCATCCCGTTTATCACCGAAGGGATTTTCTCGAAGTTGAACGAAATCGCGCCGGTTCGTACGCTTCGCGGAGTCTGCGAACCAGCATCCACCGAAGCCCTGATCATTGCTCCCTGGCCGATCCGAATCGAGGAACGGATCAATCCGCAGATCGAAAAGGAAATGGAACTGGTCCAGGGCGTGATCCGTCAGATTCGCGAGATCCGCAATCAGTATACGATTTCGCCGAAAAATCAACTGACCGCTTCGGTTACCGGATCGGAGCAGTCCTGTACTGTTCTGCAAGCCGATATGGATCTGATCTGTCAACTGGCCGGTCTCGATCAGTGTACGGCTGCTCCCGGTCTGGATAAGCCGAAGAACGCCGCCGCCGCCGTTGTCGAGGATGTTCAGGTCTTTGTGCACGATGTGATCGATCCCCAGGCCGAGCGGGAGCGGCTGGAAAAACGAAAGCAGCAGATCGAAAGCGCCCTTATACCTGTCCAGGGAAAACTGCGTAATGAAAACTTTGTTAACCGGGCCAAGCCTGAAGTCGTTGAGCAGGCCCGGGAAAAATTTAAAGAACTGAGTGAACAATTGCAGGCAGTCGAAACGCACCTTGCCGAGTTGGAATCGTAACGTCGTAAGAGGGGCGATGTTTGGCCCATGCGATTGAAATCCTTTGCTGTTGTGATAGATGTGGACGAATGATGGAAGTACCTGTAGAACTATCCCGAATTCTGATCAACGAAGCCGATGACCGGCAGATTATCGTTCTCAAGGAAATCGACGGCGAGCGCAGCTTTCCCGTTGTTATCGGCATGCCTGAAATCCTCGCCATTGATCGTCGGCTCAAGGGGATTGATCTGCCGCGTCCCATGACCCACGATTTGCTGGCCAACACGATTCTGGAGATGGGAGGAGAACTTAAGCGTGTTGTCGTTAACGACCTGCGGGAGCATGTTTTCTATGCGATTCTGGAGGTCATTCAAAATGGCCGCACAATCCACATCGACAGCCGACCCAGTGATGCCCTTGCCCTGAGTGCCGGGCTGGATGTTCCTATTTTTGTGGATGAACAGGTGTTTGAGAAGATGATGATGTAAAGCTGTGGATCAGGATCAATCCCACGGCCACGCAAAGCATGCTATCGGCCACATTGAACGCCGGCCAGCGATAGTTGATGAGTGGAATAACCACATCGATAAAGTCTCGCACAAATCCTTCGTTGAATGCACGATCATAGAGATTTCCGATAATTCCCGCCGTAAACAAAGCCAGGGCCACCTGTAACAGACGAGTCCGTACCTGCCCAAAGAAAAAAAGCCCCAGCACCACCAGCAGCGCCACTGCGGAAATGGTAATTAAAATCGCAGTCTGCCCCTTAAACATGCTGAAAGCCGCTCCGTCATTAGTGCGCAGAACAAACCGAAAATAGCCATTGATGAAAACATGGGCTTGATCGGGTAAAGTACTCAGCCAATCATGCACCGTTGCCTTGCTCCATAGATCGGCAACCACACCGATAACTACAATCGGCCAGTAAACGATATGGGCCGATAACGATGGGAAGGTAAAACTTCCTTTGGGTTTTGTATTGTTAACCGGGTTTGTAGAAACGTTTTTTTGGTTTGCTATCTCCGACATGAAATCGCCTAATTGGAGTATTTTTCGAGTAGTTTCCGCAATTCCGGTTGATCCGGCTTGATTTCCAGCGAGTTGTTCCACGCGGCAAGACCTTTGGCCTTGTTTTGCGGATCGCTACCGGTATTGATGCTTTTCATGATATATGCCACGCCGAGGCCTTTCTGGGCCATCCAGTCAAATTCATCCAGTTCCACCGCTGTCTGGTAACTGGTGATGGCCTGATCGATGTCCTTGAGTTTCAGCAGGGTAAATCCCATGTATTGGTGGGCCATTCCATTTTTAGGGTCAATCGTGATCGCGTTTTCCAAAAGTTCCCTAGCCGCATCGAACCGGTTGGTCCGAAGGTAGGCCACCGCCAGAGGCACCATGATTTTGGGATTATTACCCTCCAGTTCCAGGGCACGCCGGTAGGCGCTGATCGCCTCAGTATGATCTTTCCGGGCCTCGTGGATATCACCCAGAAGAAGTTCCGGATCGGCCATCTTCGGGTCCAGTTCCTTGGCCCGGCGGGAATATTCCACTGCCTTGTCATACTCCTCCACCTGATAGTAACACTGGGCCGTATTCATATGGACCTGATAGTGCTGTGGTTCCAGTTCACAGGCTCGGACATAAGCGTGAATTGCACGGGACCACTCCTTCATGATCTGGGTCACTTTACCCAGATTAAAGAAGTCTTTAAATGACCATGGATCCAGCCCTGTGGCGGCTTCATATGCCTCAGCGCTTTTTTCGTACTGCTGCGTTTGCTGGTAAATATCCCCCTTCATCGAATAAGCCAGGGCAAATTCCGGATCCAGCAGGATAGCGGCATTCAGCTTGTCGATGGCCTTGTCATAGTCGTTGAGGTCGTTGAGCATCATGGCGTCCACATAAAAACTGACTGCCTGCTCCTGCTGGGGGGTGAAACGGATCTGTTGTCCGCATCCGGATAGAATCAGGATAATTCCGATCAGCACGGTTGCCGCGATCCGAGCCGGTCTGGTCTGTCCAAACATAGTTTACTCCTTCAGTGATCCACTTCGCAATTCTGTGGCATTGTCGATCCAACGAATTTCGTAATTATACGGGTCTGCTCCTGGCATGTCAACAAGCCCGTTTTTACGGTTCCCTGTTTTGGTATGGGTTGAGGAAAAGGCTGTATTTTCTTAAAAAAACGGGCAAAACATCCGTTTCGATGCGGTCTTGCCCCGGGCTTTTTATTGCGAGTATAATGAGTATAATAGAAGACTACAATAGAGAGTGAGTCAATAGCAAGAGGAGTAATCATGACCAGCAGGCGAGTATTCATGCGTCAGATGGCTGGTGTAGCGGCAGGGGTAATGGGAGTCAGCTTTTTTAATCCTGTTCTTGCGGCGACAGCTCAGAATAAAAAAATGAATGTGCTGTTTATCGCCGTCGATGATCTGCGTCCACAACTGGGCTGCTACGGCGATCCGACCGTCAAATCCCCCCATATCGACCGACTGGCTGCACGGGGCACCGTCTTTACTCGTGCCTATTGTCAGCAGGCCCTGTGCAGCCCATCGCGGATTTCCCTGTTGAGCGGCCGCTATCCGGCGACTACACGTATCTTCAACATCGGTCCGGCCCTGCGGGAAACGATGCCGGAAATCGTGACATTGCCGCAGCATTTTAAGAATAATGGATATTATGCCCGCAGCCTCGGTAAGGTCTACCATGTGGGCATCGACGATCCGCCTTCATGGAGCATTCCGTCATGGCAATCCAGGAAACCGCGTTACGGCCCCATGGGTCAATCCATGGCACGGAAATATAGAGAAGAGATGAAAAAAGCCGGAAAGCCCATTCCCGCAAGAGGCGAAGGAGCCGCCTTTTATGCAGGCCCGGCCTTCGAAGCGCCCAATGTTCCGGATGATGAGCTGTCCGATGGCGATATCGGACGCGAAGCGGTACAGACCTTAAAAGACCTGGCCTGTAAGCCCGAACAGCCGTTTTTCCTGGCGGTCGGCTTCCACAATCCGCATGTTCCCTGGATCGCACCGAAAAAGTACTGGGACCTGTACGATCCCGAGACAATTCCCATGGCCGAGAATACCTACTCGCCTAAGGATGCGCCCGATTTTGCCGCCAGGACCGGGGCCGATTTTTACTGGTATGGGAATATGCCGAAGGATCGCAAAATCACGCAGGAATTCGGGAGGCAATGCCTGCATGGGTACCTGGCCGCGGTCAGCTATATCGATGCCCAGGTAGGCCATCTGCTGGATACACTCGCGGAAACCGGCCTGGAAAAGAATACACTGGTCATTCTCTGGGGTGATCATGGGTATTACATGGGCGAGCATGGATGGTGGGGCGGCAAGCATAATAATTACGAAGGAGCCACGCGGGCACCCTTGATCGTGGCGGTGCCGGGCCAGAAGAACAAGGGCGGCAAGAGCGATGCCCTTGTGGAATTCGTGGATATCTACCCATCACTGGTCGAGATTTGCGGCCTGCCGGAGCCTGTGGGTACGGAAGGGACGAGCTTCAGGCGGCTGATCAACGATCCCAAGGCGGCGATCAAGGACTCCGGCTGCAGCTGGTACCCCAAGGGAGGATACCAGGGCGTAGCGATGCGGACTGACCGCTGGCGGTTTGTGGAATGGCGTAGAGATGGAAGACCGACGGTCTATGAACTGTACGATCATCGAAGCGATCCGCAGGAAAATCAGAATCTGGCCAACAGGTCCGAATATGCCGAAACGATACGGGTACTATCCGCCATGTTGCATAAAAAACTGACATCCCGGTCTGGAGAGAGACTATGATCCGAGTCATCTGTGTCTGTGGAGCCCGGCCGAACTTCATGAAAATTGCGCCTCTGCTACGGGAATTTGCCGCAAGCGGCCAATTCGAGGTGTTGCTGGTGCACACGGGGCAACACTATGACGAGAATATGAGTAAACTGTTTTTCGAGGACTTATCTCTGCCGGCACCGGATGTTAACCTGGAGGTGGGTTCGGGAAGCCATGCTGTACAAACGGCTGAGATCATGAAGCAGTTTGAGCCGGTTGTCGAGCATTTCGGTCCCGATTACGTATTGGTTGTCGGAGATGTCAACAGCACGATTGCATGTGGATTAGTGGCGGTGAAGCTGGAGATTCGGTTGCTGCATGTTGAAGCAGGTCTTCGCAGTTTCGATCTGTCCATGCCAGAGGAAGTGAATCGGATTTTAACCGATCGAATCAGTGACATGTTCTTTGTGACTGAACCAGTCGGAGTGGAGAATTTACTCCGCGAAGGCGTAGATCCGGATCGGGTACATCTCGTGGGCAACTTAATGGTCGATACGCTGCTGACCAATCGTCAAAAGGCTGCAACATCTGATATCCTGGTCCGGCTGGGAGTAGAGGAAAGGTCGTATGGAGTGGTAACACTGCATCGACCGGCGAATGTGGATAACCGCGAGCAATTTGGTGAAATACTACGAGCGTTTGCTGAGATTCAGAAAGAAATACCGCTGTTGTTTCCGATCCACCCACGCACAAAAAAGAACATTATGCAGATGGGAATGCAAAGACAGATTGAGGTCATGGAAAACCTGCGTCTTATTGATCCGTTAGGGTATTTAGATTTCCTGCATCTGTTGGATCATGCAGAAGTAGTGCTGACTGATTCAGGGGGCATCCAAGCTGAGACAACAATTCTGGGGGTGCCATGTCTTACATTGCGGACTGTAACAGAGCAACCTGTGACAATCAGCGAAGGAACCAATCACATCCTGCCGGAGGTGACATGCGAGAGTATTCTGGACGTGTACAGATCGATACATAAAAAGGCTTCAATGCCTGCGTTGTGGGATGGTAAAGCGGCCGAGCGGATCGTACATACGATTCTCAAACAGCATGAAATAAAGTAAACACTTACTCGGTTGCCGGTACATAGTATTTTACATTCAGTAATCAAGCGATGGTGTGGATTTAGCCAAAGAACCAAAAGTCTCTGACAGCACTATTGTGATGCCTTGGGAGGAAGGCGTTTGAATTCGTAGATCTCGACATCGTAGTAGGGTTGATGATCGACCACAGTGAACCAGTTCAGGAGGGTTTCCAGGATGGGCCCTTCCGTGTTTCGTGCATGGGAGAGTATCAACCAGACTCGTTCATAGCCTGCGGTTATCTCTTGCAACTGTTGAAGGCTCTGGTCGTTGACATCGTGATGATTCGCTTGTTCGAGAAATCCCGCCATATTCAGGTCTGTACGGGTCGAGTAATACGCGTATATGTTTGGGCGACAGTAGTAAGCATAGAAAAGTAGAAGATCACCGGATTGAGCATTGGTTTCGATATATGTGGCAACTTGACGCCATTGTTCTTTGTTGACTTGCCAGTAGGTCGGGAGCGTGGTTATAAGGCAGGAGGCAATGCTGACGGCGGCAATTGTTACCCTCAGCTTGGGCCAGGGTATCATAAGAATACCGTGGCTTACGAGCAGGAAGAATGCGATTGAGCATGCGATCATATATCGACTGGAAAAGATTGGTGTGGAGACCTGAGAAACAAACCAAGGGATCAGGATCAGGACTAAGATCCATACCGCCAGGAACATCAGAGCAAAGGTTCGTTGCACATTCAGTGGCTCCCCAAGCCTTCCAAGAAAGCGTAAAGAAACAGCGGATTCGTAGCTTCCTTTCTGACGAGCCCAGAACAGGGCGAAGATGGCCAGAAGGAGAAAAAGTAGTCCAAAGACAGTACTATCACCGGCGAATGCCTTGGCGACACCGGGCAAGTCCCATATGGACGGAGTCAGCAAAACCAAACCAGTCTGTTGGATTTGGTTAATACGATGCAGGATTTGTCGCATCCAAAAAGAATAGGAGGCAACAACAAGGAGCTGCAAAGGAATCCAATGGATCGGCAACAGGAACTTGGGGCCGGGTACAAGAATCCACCAGAGCAGGACAAAGACATTCTGGGCGACAATGATCAGGGGAGCATAGGGATGACAATAGAGCATTACTGCGCTGGATAGAAGATAGGCAAGATAGAACCAGAGAGACCGCTTTTCGAGAAGGCGGAGGAAAAAGTACATGCTTAACAATGTGAACATCGACCAAAGAGCATAGGTGCGCGCTTCCTGGGCGAAATACAGTTCGTATTTGGATAGAGATACAAGCAGAGCCGCCAGCAGGGCCGAACGATGGCCAAGCAGACGGCGACCGATGAGATATGTTAATCCAATGCATATCGTACTGCATATCGCTGACAATAGCCGAACAGAGAATTCCGATGTACCAAAGAGCCGAATCCAGTAGTGGAGGGCGATATAATGGCCGGGGGGATTAGCGCTCATTTCATATACATGGTCCAGAACAGTCGCGATATCATGGTGTCGAGCCGTCTGAACCGAGAGGCCTTCATCCAGCCAGAGACTTTCTGAAGCTAAGCCATACAGACGAAAACATAAGCCAAGAAGAACAATTGCAAGAATAGCCCAACGGCTCTTGGATATGGATTGAATAATTCTTCCGAAAATCATGGTTCCAGCTTTCTCCCGTTGCTTACGTTATCCTGGTTTGTTCTAATGCGAGTTGTCAGGGACATGAGGACAAGTCCGAATACACCTGGCAGAATAAAAGTCAGCATTCGATATATAATGGCCATGCTTATCGTCTCTTCCATGGAAAGTCCAACACGCGAAAAGAAAAAGCACAGGGCGGCTTCATCCGACCCAATTCCACTGAGAGTAAATGGAAATAAACGAACCAATGTGAGTAACGGAGCCATCGAGAAGACATAGGCCAATCCTGGATCGACGTGAATAGCACGAAAACATAAATACATCTGGGTGTACGTCAAGCTCCAGCCCAATATAGATAAGACTATGGCCTGCGTAAGCTTCAGAGGACCAATATTCACTTCGGTAATCACCTGGTGAAGATCAAGCTTACCTCGGAACAGTCGTGTACTGAAATTCAAGAAACGAGAGAGCGACGAAAATCGGCTGTTGAGGTGCGGCAAGAGAAAAAAGAGCACCATAGGCAACATCACCAGCAAGCCCAGTACAATATAGAGCGGATAAGCCAGCATAATTGCAAATGGAATGCCAAGAAACGAGACAGATCCCAAAGCAATTACTTTATCAAGAAGACTGATCGACAACATCCGTTCTTTGACACCCGACCATCGATAACCAAAGTAGCTTTTGACAACATCCCCGGAACTGGCCGGCAGCACCAGATTCAAGCCCAGTCCAACAAACAGCAACACCATGGAATCGCGAAATCTCACTGAGAGTGATTTGTTGTCAAATAACAGCTTCCAGCGATAGCCACGGACAAGCAGACTTGCAGACAATAATACAAGGATAAGGCCGAGGGTACTGAGGGAAGTTTTTTTTACATTGGAAATAAGTGCACTGATATCTAGATTCAGCAGAAGAATAATCGCAATCGCCACTGAAAAAATCAATTGAATAAAGTGTCTGCTTTTATGTTTTTTCAAGACTGGGTCTTTGCTCACGGACACAATCACTCCTAGTCTTTGCTCTTGACCGGATTTCGATCAAGAGTATAGAGCCTGTGGTGAAGACGAAAGATATCCGCCTTCAGGGATTTGATCTGATAGGCCAGGAAGCAGAACAGAAAAATGCTGAAACCTGAAAGGATGAGAAAGATCGTGGTCATGATAAGAACGATACGATTTCCAATGGTCTGGTTCTGAATCCAATACAGGTAGGACAGATAAAATCCCAGGATCAGTCCTGAGAGTAAGGTAACAGCGCCAACGGTGCCAAAAAGGAGGATGGGAGCTTCGTGGAATCCGAACAGGAGATGGCTTTGAATCAACCGGCCGGCATGAAATTTCGATTTGCGTTGAGGTTTGCCTTTCTTGGACGGCGACCAACAGAGTGTTGCGGGGATCTCGCGAAAGCAACAGCCGAGCATGGAAAGCCTGGAGATAATCTCCAGGTGAATTTCCTTGCCATCCTCCTCTAAAGGTAAGGATCGGATAGTATCGCCCCTGTACCCCCTCGTCATGCCTGTAACAGTCGCAACCGGGGGCGAGACGGCCATTCGCAGAATACGATTGCCAAGTCGGCTCAGAAGAGCCCGCTTAAACGGAACATTCTGGACAGAACCCCCTTCCATATATGGCGAGGCGATCACAATATCGGCATTGGAGGCCAACAGTTCATCGTAGAGGCGACGGATGATCTGGTTGCCGTAGTTCAGGTCCGCTTCCACGGTGACGACATAGCGTCCACGACTCGCAGTAAAGCCCTGCCGCATGGCATAACCCCTCCCGCGGTTCGGGCTGTAGGAAACAATTCCAACCCGCGGATTGTCCCGAGTCAGATCCTGCAGGATGGACAGGGTGTTATCGGTGCTGCCATCATTAACGAGAATCAACTCCCAGGACACGGGCAATTCGTTCAGGGCGGCCAGAAGATTGTCCAGGGACTGGGCAATGATTACCTCCTCGTTGTAAATAGATGTGATCACCGACAATTCCACCGAATCATCCGAATCTGCCATCACGGCGTGTCCCTTAACTGTTAAAAGCTGGCTGTAACGTTATGTATATGGATAAATAATTAAAATACATTATACTCCTCTTTTCCCACAACCTTCAAGGAAATTCATCTCCTACCGGTCTGATTGAGATACAATATTTTCGAAATATGCGAATAGGCCACCCAGATACGCACAGATCGCTGGCGTTTTGTGGAGTGGCGCAGAGAGGGAAGACCGACGGTCTATGAACTGTACGATCATCGAAACGATCCGCAGGAAAATCAGAACCTGGCCAACAGGCCCGAATATGCCAAAACGATCCGGGAACTGTCCGCCATGCTGCATAAGAAACTAGCAGCCCGTCCTTAAAGGGAAGCGATTTTAAAAGAGTAACAGAGTGATAAAATTTTCTAGACAGGAAGAATAGGATTGAACTTACATCATTCTCTTCAATTTATTTACTTATTTGACGGTATACCATAAAACGTTACCCACAGTATCCGAGTCAATTTTTATTGATTGACCATCGTTTATGTGTTTATTGATTATATCTTCTACTTCTTTTTTTCCTTGTACCGATTCGTATTTCGGATCACCCTGTTTCTTCGCAAAATCTAAGGGGGTCATTCCTTCGTCGTTTCTAAGAGATGCTTGGGCACCGCGTTTCAACAACACGAGTGCAATTTCAGGACGTCCATATTTGGCTGCAGAATGTAGAGGTGTATTCCCTCCAAATCCCTTTGAATCAAGATCGCAACCAGCATTAACAAGTATTTCCACAACATCGATTGCATTATAGAATGAAATCCAATGCAGTACTGTGTCTCCCGAATCATCCTTTGCATTTACATCTGCCCCCGACTCTATCAGTAAATTCACTACTTCCTTCCTATTCTTTTCTAGTTCAAGCCCAAAGATTAAAGGCGTTGCACCTCCTTCGGCTCTTGTTTCAATCTCCGCACCATTGTCAACCAGTAGTTCTATCATTTCAAGTTTGTGAGCCTGAACGGCTCTATGCAATGGCGTTGCTCCAATCTTATCCTTTACATTCACATTTGCACCATGATCTAATAGAACCTGTGCGGCGTCTATATGGTTATAAATTGCAGCTAGATGTAACAGCGTATAATAACTATCAACCGATTCATTAAGACTTTTTGGTTTTTTGATTGCAGATTGTACTTTTTCCATGAAAGCTTCTTTGTCGATGTTTGGCTTCGGAGTACGATTACAACCTTGAAATCCAAGAAACAATGTTGTTCCAATTACAAGAAAGATATATCTATTTTCATCATTATATTTTCGCATACGAATGACTTTTACTACCTTTGAAAGTTATGACAACCTTTACACTTCAAAGTTGTTGTATTCCTATTCATCCAATCTAATTCATCCGAAAACCATAAGGAAACAGATCTTTTATCGGCTGCGGTCCTGTTGTCTGATCTTCTGGAGCATGGCTGCCATCTCGGCGACGATGTCCGGATGATCTTCCGCAACGTTGTGTTTTTCACCCAGGTCATTTTTCAAATCGTAAAGCTGGGGTTGGGGATCGTTTCCCAGTTCGATATTGGTCATCCTGCTCATCTTTGCTCCTCTGCTGGGGGCGATATATTTCCAGTTACCCCGGATCAAAGACAGAGTGCCGGCATGTTCCACGAGATGATCGCGTCCGGCAGGCGAATCGCCGAGCAAGGCGTCAAGGATGTTAATGCTGTCGGGGGCATCTTCAGCGGCAAGTTTCTGACCGGTCAGGGAGGCCATGGACGACAGAAAATCGATCTGACAGGCCAGGGCATCGGAAGTGCCCTTTTTGACCCTTCCAGGCCAGCGGACAACAAAGGGGATGCGGGTTCCGGCATCGAAGGCGCTGTATTTGCCGCCGCGTAAGGGGCCGGAAGGCGTGTGTCCATTGAGTTTTTCGACCGCCTGATCCTTGTACCCGTCATCGACGACCGGACCGTTGTCGCTGGTGAAGATAACCAGTGTGTCTTCAACAAGACCGAGCCGTTCCAGGGTTTCGAGAATCTGGCCTACACACCAGTCAAACTGAACGATGGCATCGCCGCGGGGCCCGAGGCCGCTCTCGCCGACAAAACGGGGATGCGGCACGCGCGGGACATGAATATCATGCGTGGAGAAATAGAGGAAGAACGGTTCCTGTTTGTGTTTTTCGATAAAAGCCTTGGCCTTGTCGGTAATCGTATCGGCCATGTCCTCATCGACCCAGCGGGCGGCTTTGCCTCCGCTCATATAGCCGATCCGGCTGATGCCGTTGACAATCGTCTGGTTGTGCCCGTGGCTGGGGTGCATTTTCAGCAGTTCCGGATGGTCCTTGCCCGTCGGCTCGTTTCCAATCGACTTGCCGTAACTGACCTGGATCGGATCGGACGAATCGAGCCCTACGACATGCCGGTTTTCCACATAGACACAGGGCACCCGATCTCCAGTTGCCGGGATCAGGAAACAATAATCGAAGCCAATCTCCAACGGCCCTGGTTTGATCTGGCCGTTCCAGTCCACATTCCCATCGCCGAGCCCCAGGTGCCATTTGCCCACGACACCGGTCGTATAGCCGGCCCTTTGCATGATCGAGGGCAAGGTCGTCCGCCCGGGCGAGATAATCATCGCGGCACTACCCGGCAGCACGCCGGTTCCCCTCTTGCGCCAGGGATATTCGCCGGTCAGCATGGCGTAGCGGGAGGGGGTGCAGGTGGCCGAGGAGGAATGAGCATTGGTAAATCGCAGTCCCTGCGAGGCCAGCCGGTCGATATTCGGCGTTTTGACCTCGGTTGCTCCATAGCAACCCACATCCCCATATCCGAGATCATCGGCATAGATAATGACAACATTGGGCTTTCGAGTTTGGCCCGCTTTGAGCAGCGAGGGACAAAAAGCAGTCGCTGCGGAACAACCGACAATTCTCATAAACGTACGACGCGTGAGAATATGGGATTCCATGTTTCCTCCGATTCTAAAAAAAAGATTGTCCAATGCCTTGTACACAGCATTTTCAGGTCGAATTCAATATCTGTTTTCTGTCTTGTATTATCCTATCAAAGTTCCTTCCGGCAGGCAAGCTCATGGAACAATCCGAAGTGAAAAGGAGGAGAATCTCCCGGCCTCGGTTCTTTCCTTGTTATTCAGGAACAATAGCGCTATAATCTTCATCAAATCCGAACGCCAGATAAATGGTAAGAGTCGGAAAGGGACAGAAATGACCGAGGAGTTAAATGCGGTCGAGGTATTCGAAGTGGCCATGCAGATCGAGCGGGATGCAGCTCGATTTTATCAGGAAGCGGCCAACACCCTGGAACATTCTGAAGTATGTGATCTGCTGCGGCGACTGGCAGCCTGGGAACTCCGTCACGAACAGCGTTATGATCAGATGAAAAAGGCTGTTCATGAGCAGAGACTGAACTTGAAGCCTTCCGACTCGGAAGAGTACAAAGCCCTTGCCGGCATGAGCATTTTTACGATGGAATCCAAACCGGTCCGGGAATTCAGCTCGCGAACCACACCGGTCGAAGTGCTTCAAGAAGCCCTCAAGAAAGAACGTGACAGCATCCGCTACTTTGAAGCCCTGGGAAATTTTGTGATGGATCGATTCGCGGACGAGCAGATCAGTAAAATCATTGATGAAGAAAAGCAGCATATCGAAACGCTCAATGAAGCATTGGAACGACTCGATCCTTCAGACAAACAATGAGTTTTTTCATAAGGAAATATATGTCATGGATTTAGCGAGTTATTTTGAGAATGCCAGGGGAACCGGCGTACTTGGGACAACCGATCCGGAAGGACATGTCGATCTTGCTATTTACGCCAAGCCGCATGTTGTGGATTCGACAACGGTCGCCTTTGTCATGCGGCAGCGTCTCAGCCATCAGAATCTCAAATCCACAATGCATGCGGCATACCTGTTTATTGAAGACGGAGCGGGCTACAATGGATACCGACTGTATTTGACTAAACTACGGGAGGAAATCAATGCCTCCCTGGCGGCGGCGATTCGAGAAAAACAGCCGGCCATTTACCCCAAAGCAGATGATTCGAACAAATATGTTGTCATTTTCAAAGTAGATCGAATCCGTCCCCTAATTGGAGACGAACCACCCTCAGAGTGATATCCACTTCGATCAGATCCTTATTTTAATACGGAATCCGCTCACTTTTCAGGGCCAAGATCATGCTTTTGTGCTGTCAAACTCCATACCCGGCTTGCTGAATTCCACTTGGTTATGGTAGGTCGCGTATTCGCTGACAATGGCGCCTTGCGCTCCGGCCCGCTGGAAATGCCATGATTCCGGATCTTCGAGCGAATAGAGTTTACCGGATTGAGCTGTCCGTTTTGCTACATATTTCGATTTGAACCAATCCTGGCCAAATCCCCAGGGACGCTCTTTTTCCGACATCTCACTGATCAGCGTTTCATCCCCGGCGCCTTTATACTCGCCAAAAAACTCGACACTGCCGTATCTGACATGCCAGGACTCCATCTTTGGTCCATATCCTTCATTGCCCCCGACATGGCGATGCTCCGGTAGAACCTGTCCCGGAAGCAGGAATATCTCATGTCCCAGGTAACCGAAATTCCCACCTGCAAAAGGACCTGTATAAACCTGGGTTCCGGTCTGACCGTATTTCCCTTTGGCGTTGATCCAGAAGATGCCGCCCATCCCCAGGTGTTCAAAATCCTTCTGCAGAAAATCACATACCCAGAATTCGTCGGTTTTCAAGACATCAGGAATCGGATAGTTTAAAGCCTTCATCATGGCAAAATAGGCCTCTTTTGCGGATTGAGGTGTAAAAGCTCCGTTTTCTGCGTAAAAAGCCGCATTACCTGGATTCTTGAAGCTGTTCCCTTGCATTATACTACATCCACCCGATGCCGCTATAGCCGCCGCTCCGGCCATCGATCCCTTGAGAATAGATCTTCGACTTAATCCCTGACCGACTTCCTTCATATCTGACCTCCTGAGTTTTTTTAACAAATAATTTGTCCATCCAGTATCGTATCAAACAAGATGCCTCGTTAACTGTACTCCGACTTTCCATTCTGGTTCGTTGCTCACCTGATAAAGTACCAGACTCTTATGAAAAATGCAAATATCTCTCTGGAAAGAAGGGCTATCATTTATGGGTACCCTCTGCCGGTTTTTTTCACAAGACACATTTGTTTTGCGAAGGTAAAATGTTGTCTACCTACAAAATAGGAGATGCCTGAAAGGATTCAAACAATGCGGATTGTACTGATCTTAATACTGCTTGTAGCGACAGGATGTACGGTTCAGCAGCATCGAAGAGAAACCGTACTTGACAAACTCAAAGAACTCTATCCTAATGCCTGGCAGCAGATGCTCGTTGAATTCGATCTGCTCAAAAGGCAACAAGCCGACTTTTGGAGTGACGAGGAAATTCTCGCCCGGCTCCTTGTAAAATATCCTCCTCGAAAGCAGATTGATTCGAACGTGCAAACAGAAACAAAAGGATCAACGTCTCCTTCACCATAGCGATTTCCTTTTACGATTACTGTCTGATTATCTTGCAGGCGGTATCACCCATAAAAGTGGGGATCGAGATACGCAAAACAGCCTTTGTGGCTTGTCCTGTTTGTTCGAGAAAATTGTCTCCCTCATGTGTGTCAAACCATTGGATTTGATAGACATCCGAATCCAGATTGCGGATTTCGAGCGTCGCGGATGCGATCGTGGTTGGCTTTTTCCTGTTTACAACCTGATTCCACCAGTTCGCTTGTGAATCAACTATCCAAAGAACGGCGGAAGTTTTGTTTTGGTATCCGAGCACACGTAATGATGTACCGGAGATGCTAGTCTGCAACGGTTTCATGCCGATAAAAGACACGTTTTTCAGGAACTCGGATAAAGGATAATAGTGTCGATATAAATCCTGTCGGTCCAACTGATCCCACCACCACAGCATTGCCGTTCCCCCAGCGCCGGAAAACACCGAAGCCCACAACGTATTATGAAAATGAACGCCATCCATATCCTTTTTCATAAAGTCGCTTAATCCCCACTTGTCCGTTGCCAGGCCGAATTCTCCAATCAATCCCGGCTTACCCGGCCCGATGGTTCTCAACCAGTTTCCCCGATCCAACAAGACCGTTATTTCGTCCTGAAAGCCATCCTTATCGCTCGGCCGCATATAATGGTGAAGCTGTGCAACATCGATCTGATCAAGGCGGCAATCCCGAGGCGAAGGGTGCCACGTACTGGTGGTCCTTAAGTGCTTATAGGGATCGATCTTTGTCAGATATTCTCCCATTTCCGTATAAAAGCGATCCGTGGGAAGACTCGGATTCTGTTCATTAAAATATTCCCAGGCCGCCACGTTTGTCGAGTATCCCCAGCGTGCGACAGCATATCGAAGAAAATTCTTCGCATCCTTGATTGCCTGCGCATATTCTTCGCTTTGGGGATCTTTCAACGAATCCATATACAGATCGCGTGTTAAAAGACACAGCATTATATAAATATCATTTTCCCGGGCCGCCTCCAATACTTCATCAAGCATCCAGCAATCAATCTGGTTATACACACCTCGGTCCGGGCGGTTGACGTCAGCTTCCCAGAGCAGATTCGGCCCGTCGCCGGTTTCCGTCAGTGTCAATTCATCCAGCAGAATTTCGCCCTCTTGAGTTCTCAAACTCATTCGACCTAACCAATATTGATTTGAATCGGTCGTGTAAATCTTCTCAAAAGAAGTCCGTTCCCCTTGTTTCTCCAACTCAATCTGCCATGTGTTTTTATCCAGGCTGATATGTAATCCCGATTGATTCCCTTGAAATCGTCCTGCTAGCTTGTAACTTGTATTTGGTTGAAGGGCGACTGGATGAGAAGGATCGACATTGATCGATTGGGTTGTCAGCCGGATACACTTTCGATCCAGATCGTCAGGATGCTTGACGATCAGATCCTTTCGCCTGCTCCAGGATCGATCCCAGGCGCTCTTACGTGCTTCAATCGCCATAGCCCAATCCTCACAGCAGGTCCAGATCCGTACAAAATTGGCTCCGTTTTCCTGCAATTTTTCAAAGATGGCTTGGGCTTTGGATACGGTTACATACTGCCCTTCACCGATAAAGGCCAGGTTTTGACCGATGGGGAAAAAGAAATCACCATTACTTAAGGTGAAAAAATGAGGATCCGTCTCGTTGACTCTCACAAAACCCTTGTTTACGGACAAAGTGCTTTGGAAAGATCTCCCGTTTGAATCATGGCTTCCGGAGCAGTCTCTAAATCTGGCCCGCACCTGATAGGTCCCGACCTGCATCGGTGCAAATCGGGCCTTCCATTTCCCTGTTCCTAGGGGATACCACCACACTCTACGGTTGCCATCAGTGACCGATTTTGTCTCATACTCCTGTGCCCAGAATCCCGGCAATGTTATCCTCGTGCCATCCGGAGTATCTATCAGGATCGACAATTCCACCTCCTCCGGATCAAAAGGATTATCGTAGATCTGATTTATGTCAATTTCCATATCAATTCGATCATATTGTGGAACACGGTCTGTATTAATTGACAAAGAAACAGTTCCCAAACTCCAGACGGAAAACAAGAGGACAACGACAAAACCGGCAACGACTGTAATCGATCGCATTCAGAACACCTCCAACACAATGGAAGTAATATTTTGACTTTATGATACCAGATTTGCCCTCCTTCGTATAGTTTTGAACCATTCCAAGAGACTTGCGATTGGAGTGCAATTCGGTATAATAGATATGAGGTAAGGGCAGAGTCCTTCCCGTATGGCTGACACGTTACATAAGTAACGGGCCAAAACCTTCGTGAATGAAGACAGGGCATATTATGGATACCCGTCATATGAAGCTATGCTGTTTCCAGGTCTTTCTTTTTGTTGTTTGTCTCTGTCTTCCCGGCCTTGCCGCGGACCGGCCGCAGTGGGGACAGCAGTATACGCGCAATATGATTTCGGCTGAGACCTCACTTCCGACTACCTTTGATCCGGACACGGGACAGAACTTTAAATGGTCCGTTCCTCTGGGGACTGAGACCTGGTCGACGCCGGTTGTCGGATCCGGCAAGATCCTGATCGGCACCAATAACGCCAAGCCCCGCGATCCGCGTCTCAGAGGGGACCGGGCGAATCTGTATTGTTTCAACGAGAGCGATGGCAGTTTCTGCTGGCAGCTTGTCGTGCCCAAAATCGACGGCGATCCCTTCAAAGACTGGCCCCGGATTGGTTTATGCTCTACGGCGACGATCGAGGGTGATCTTGCTTATGTCGTCACCAACCGTAATGAGGTCGTCTGTCTGGATCTGGATGGTCAGGCCGATGGCAATGACGGCCCGTATACCGATGAAGGTCGGCACATGGTGCCGGAAGGGAACGATCCTGTTGAAGTAACGAAAACCGATGCCGATATCCTCTGGCTGTATGATATTGTTGCCGAGCGGGGCATCTATCCGCACGATGGGGCCCACTGCTCGATCCTGATCCATGGTGACTTCCTCTACATCAACACCAGCAGCGGTCTTAACGAAAGGCACGACGCCGTTCGTGTGCCGGACCAGCCCAGCCTCATCGTTGTGCATAAAAAAACCGGGAAGCTGGTAGCCATCGAAAACGAAGGTATCGGCCCACGCATATTCCATTCCACCTGGTCATCGCCGGCGCTGGGTGTGATCAATGGCAAGGAACGGATCATCTTCTGCGGCGGCAACGGAGTCTGTTATGCCTTTGAGCCGGTTGCTGAAGTGCCTCCGCCCGGGCAGATTCTTACGCTTAAGCGTGTCTGGATGTATGACTTCGATCCGACCGCTCCCAAGGAGAATGTACATCAATATATTCGCAACCGTGAAACCAGTCCCAGCAATATCAAGAGCATGCCTGTCTTCCATGACGGTCGTGTCTATATTACCGGCGGGGGGGATATCTGGTGGGGCAAAAACCAGGCCTGGCTCAAATGCGTCGATGCGACCAGTACAGGCGATATCACTGAGACCGGACACCTGTGGTCCTACTCGGCTGATCCACACTGCTGTTCGACGCCTTCGGTGCGGGATGGGCTGGTCTTTATCGGCGACTGCGACGGCTCGGTCCATTGCGTCGATGCCAAAACGGGCAAGGGATACTGGTCTCATGAAACCGGAGATGAGATCTGGGGCTCGAATCTGGTTGCCGACGACAAGGTCTATGTGGGTACTCGAAAGGGCACCTTCTGGGTCTTTGCCGCTGCAAAGGAAAAGAATCTGCTCCATACCGTCAAGCTGGACAGCCCCATCCCCAGTACGCCCGTCGCCGCCAATGGCGTGCTCTATGTCGCTACGATGCGGACACTGTTCGCATTTATGAACCAATAAGATTCATACATTACTTCGTCTTGATATCGTAGCAGAAAAGTACCTCCTGGTCGCGGATGTACAGTTTGCCGTTGGCGATGATCGGATGGGACCAGGCCGGCAGCTTGGTACGATCCGGCTGTTCAAAACGGCTACGCTCGATGTACTGCTTCGGACTCGGCTCGATCAGGAGGATGGTGCCATCCTCCATGCGATAGTAGAGCAGGCCATCCGCCAGTGCCAGCGAGCCTTTCGCGCGGCGGCCTGCGTTTTCGCGCTGATCCCACATGACTTTGCCGGTCCTGAACTCGAGACAGGCCAGTGCACCGCCCTCGTTGCCGCCTGTGGCGCCGTAGAGGTAACCATCAAGAAGAATTATGCCGCCATGGTGGTTCTGCATGTCGGTGGTGGCATAGACTTCTTCTGCCTTGACAGAGCCATCCGCATCCTTACTCAGCTTCACCAATCCGCCGCCCGCGCCATAGGCCGAGGAGGCGAACACCATACCGTCGTGGTAGATTGGCGTCGTACAGTTGATCCCCATGCGATTGGCCGGTTTGTCATAGCGCCACAGGAACTTGCCGTCGGATGCCGCCACGCCAATGAGTGCATTAGAGATCAGTTGTACGTACTGCCGTTGCCCCTCGAAATCGATCGCGATGACCGAAGCGTAAGCAGCCCCGGAACCACCGCCACCGAAACCACCACGGCCGCCGCGTCCGCCACGTCCACCGCCACGGCCGCTATTGCTATTCGCGGTGTCGGCAGGCGGGCTGTCAGGTACCGGCACCTTGGCCTTCCAGATTGTCTCGCCGGTCAGCTTGTTCAGGGCCACCAGGGTCGCGTCTGGGCCGCCGGGAGTGACGATGAGCTTATCGCCATCAATGAGGGGCGATTCGCGGTAGCTCCACATGGGGGCGCGCCCGCCGAATTTCTCTGTCATACTGATTTGCCAAATGATCTTGCCGTCTTTGACCTGCAGACATGCCACGTTGCCGCCAAGGCCCTCAACATACAGCCGGTCACCATCGACGGTCGGCGTGCACGCAGGCCCCTCTTTTCCCTGCGATGCCCTCTGATTGTAAGCCGGTCCAAGGGGCATTACCCAGATTTCACTTCCGTCTTTCTCAGACAGGGCCCAGACGACTTCCTCCTCGCCGCGATTGCCCATACCGTAGATCCGTCCGGCGGCAATCGATGGAGCGCTGTCGCCGCCGCCGAGATTATCCGCTCTCCAGGCCAGGGGTGGACCACCTTCCGGCCATTCTTTAAGTAAGCCGGTATCCGCGGACTTTCCGTCTCGGTTGACTCCCTGCCATTGCGGCCAATCCGCGGCCATGCTGCTGCAAGCGACTACCATCAAAACTACTGCTGCCACAGTACCTCTAACCTTCATTATCTACTCCTTGAATTAATTGTTTTGAACATTCTTTAGAATCATTGAGCGACTTTGACACATCTCATCCGCGTCTGGTCTCGAACCAGGAGCTTTCCATCGGAAAGTGCAAGTGGCGCCCAGTTTTGGGTTGGGCCTCCAAATCGTGACAGGCCTTCCGTGTCTGCTCCTCCTTCTCCGAGTACCTCTGCCGATGCAAGAGGTTTAAATCCGGATGGATCAGGCTCTATCAGATACAAAGACTTGCTGCCGTCGGTCGCCAGAATCAGCTCGTCAGCCAGTATCATGCTTCCCTTATTGAAGGCTGGATCACGATTTGTCTTCCACATGATCTCGCCGTCCATGTTCATACATACCAGTCCGTCACGAGTGCTATTGGTTGTGAACTGAGCATAAAAATATCCTTTATATAATAATGGCGGTTTGGTTTGATCGCCAAAATTGTTATGTTTAAAAAGCTCCGCAATACGGTAGCCCCCGTCTGATTGTTTTTTGATTTGTAGCATAACTGCACCGTGTTCATATCCACCTGCAACAAGCACTTTATTGTTACCGGCATCAAAAGCACTCGGCACGGAAATGTGACATTCCCACTTGTCATATTCCCATAAAATTTTTCCCGTATGGGGTTCTATTCCAACAATCTTACCCAGAGTCTGCGGCAACTCTCGATGTCCAATCGGATTCGTCGATGAAATGACCATTACAATATGGTCTTTTCCGTCTATTTTTGCAACGGAAGGACTGGCGTATGATTCATTGCCAAGATTGGGCGTTTTCCATTTAACAGTACCTGTGAGTTTATCGTAGGCAACCGCACCTGCATCAGGAGCCTGGGAT
>JAFGPC010000010.1 GCA_016926155.1 Sedimentisphaerales bacterium | reverse complement strand
GGCTACCTCGTACAATGAAAGGTTTGTTGTTGCCTTTGCCCGTATACACGACACACCGACCCATAGGGCCGGTTTGTAAATGATCACAAATCACTATACAGCAAAGACTTCGAATCGGCAAGGGCTTTTTGAATATTTTTTTATCTCCTGTTTCAAACCGCTTCTTGACCTTCGACCCCGATGCGGAAATAATGATAGGTCTTTGAAAATCCAAAGGAAAGGCCGATCGACTTGGCACAGAAAACCCAAAAACAAGTACCCGCCCCGCAAGGAGTCGTTGACAAGACGTATCACTTCTTTGAGTGGGCCTTAAGCGCGTTCTCGTTTACCCTGGTTTTTATTGTCTTCGAGATGCAGGCGTATACGATCCCCACCGGCAGCATGGCCGACACACTCAAGGGGGCGCACTTCCGTCTCCAATGCCGCCAGTGCGGATATCCTTACGATTTTGATTATCTGCCGGATCGCAATTACGGCCGCCCCGACAACACGACTCACACCGAAAATATCCCGATCATTCCGAATCCTCCGCGTTGTCCAAGCTGCGGTTTTTATCGCGAGCCTCTACGCTTGCTGTATCGTCGTGTCGGGGACAAGGTGGTGTATCAGTCTTCCGATGCCGCCCAGCGATGGGATTTCGATCGGGAGCATGTCTTTCCCGTCCGGCGGGCCGAGAGGGTTAAAGCGCCGGACGGCAAGATCTATACCGTTCCCATCGAAGAGTTCTGGCACTGGCAGGATCCGAGCCAGCTTGAGCCGGTCATGAAAGGCGACCGCATCTTTGTCCTGAAATCCCTTTATCAATTCGCCGATCCACAGCGTTGGGATGTCGTGGTCTTCAAGAATCCACTCGAACCCCGGCAAAACTATATAAAGCGATTGATCGGCCTGCCGGGTGAAAAGATCGAGATCATCGACGGGGATATTTATATCAATGATGAACTGGCCCGAAAGCCCGAACGGGTCCAGAACGAACTCTGGATGCCGGTTTATGACAACGACTTTCAGCCGATTACGCCGGAAGTGGAACGGTTTAACGGACATGCATGGAAACAGCCCTTTATCAATGTCGCCGATTCGGACTGGAAGCTTAATCCCGACAACCTGACTGTCTTTCGTCTTCACAGCGAGCCGGACAGGATACACACGATCACCTACGATCCGCAAATCGGCAACAATTTCCGGGCAACCTATGCCTATGACGATCCGGAAGGACCTACCAGCGGTTATGAGATTATGCCGGTTTGCAGCGATTTGCAGATCAGTTTTTATATCGAAAATTCCGAATCGGTCGGCCGGATCGGTGCCGGATTAAGCAAGTATGGCATCCGGTATCGCGCTATTGTTGACTGGAGCGGAACGGCAAGGCTGGAACAACTCGACGAGTCCGGCGTCGCGACGATCTTACAGTCGATGCCGATTGATCTGTCGGCTGCGACCGGCCGGGTACGGTTCCGTTTTGCCAACGTCGATCATCAGCTCATTCTGCAACTGGGTGACAACAAGGTCGTACACGACTTGGGCAAACTGGCTGATGCCATGGGACCGAGACAGGAAACCATGCCCGAAGTAACCATTCATGGTGCCGGCACGATGGAATTGTCTCATATCCGCATCCATCGTGATATACATTATATCAGTGAGGATCGCATAGAGCGGGCCGGACCGGGTGATCCGTTCCAACTAGGCAAAGACGAGTTTTTTGTCTGCGGCGACAACAGCCCCAACAGCCTGGATGCCCGCCTGTGGCCTCGGGCCGGACTCGGCAATCTCCTCTCGGATGGAACGCGGCACGAATACAGAATGGGCACAGTCCCACGTGATTATCTGGTTGGGAAAGCCTTCTTTGTCTACTGGCCGGGTCCCTACAAGCCCTATAACAACACAAAACCGGCTCAGTGGATGGATAAAACACGACTCGGCCGCCTGGCTAAAATTTTTCTCAATATCCCCTGCGTTGATGGCATGAAATTTATCTATGGAGGCGGGTCGTAATGGCCGATCCTACGATTGAGATGGAAACACAGCAGCAGACACAAACAAACGTTATTGCCCCGGGAACGGCGTATCCGCAACGACGCTACAATCCCGCCGTGGAAAGCATGGTCAATACCATTGAATGGGTGCTCATCGCCCTGATCCTGGCTTTTACGTTCCGGGCGTTTGTCATGGAGGCCTTCCGTATTCCTACCGGGAGCATGGCCGAAACCCTGCGTGGAGATCATTTTAATGTCGCCTGTCTGCGTTGTGGATACCGCTTCGATGTCGGCTCCGACGCATATACTCGTAATCCACCCCGTTGTCCCAGTTGCAGTTTCAGCATGCCCAAACCCAATCCCCTGCCGCCGTTTCCCATGTCCAACGGGGATCGTATCCTGGTCTGCAAGAGCCTCTACCAGTTCGTCGAGCCACAGCGCTGGGATGTAGTGGTTTTCAAGAATCCCACCGATCCGAGGGAAAACTACATCAAGCGTTTGATCGCCCTGCCCAATGAGATGGTGGAGATTATTGACGGGGATATCTATATTGACGGCCGGATCGCTCGAAAACCGCCGCGGGTACAGCAGGAACTCTGGATGCCGGTATACCTGAACGATTACCAACCCACCCCGGCCATGATCAAAAATGAAAAAGCCAACGACAACGGCAATTCTTGGGAACTTCCATTCGACAATGAGGAAGATGGGCAATGGAACCTGAATACAGACGGGTCCACGGTCTTTACTCTGGAAAGCTCTGTCAATCAGGTTCACACTCTTCGGTTCGACCCGGGGCTGCTCGGTTTCAAGGGCCGCTACGGATACAATGAGAACGCGACAAATTACAGCCAACCGATTTGTAGTGACCTGATGACTGCTTTCTACGTCTTGCCCAACGGCAGCGAAGGCAGGGTGGGTGTAGAAATTTCCAAATACGGCATCACATACCGAGCAACCGTATTTTTCGGTGATATTGCATCCATCGAGAAAATCGAGGACGGGCAAACGACTCTCCTGCTCGAGCAGAGCATAGGGGAATTTCCACAGGGAAATCAAGCGCAACCGGTCTCCTTTTCCGTTGTGGACCACCAGCTTGTGCTGCAGATTGGCCGGGAGGAAATGCTGATCCATGACCTGGGTCGCAAGCCCGGCAATGCGGGAAATCGATCCAGTCAGGATCTTCCGGCAGTACGTCTCTTCGGCGCCGGCGGGATGAAGCTGCTGCACATCGGGATCTATCGAGACACCTATTACATCAGCGATGGGAATCTGCGGGCCGGAGAAGGAGAACCGTTCCTGCTACATGATGACGAGTTTTTCGTTTGCGGTGACAACAGCCCCAATAGCCTCGACGCCCGCCTCTGGGCCATCGAAGGCAAGGGAAACAACGGTACGCAATATCGCATGGGTGTCGTGCCGCGAGATTACATGATGGGCAAGGCCTTTTATATCTACTGGGGCAATGCATTCCGCCCGCATACGAATCTGTTTCCTATCATCCCCAATATCGACCAGATGGGCGTCATTTGCGGCGGCGGAGGATAATCATGACCGACTCCACCGACCGGATCGACCTTGCCTCGGCCCGGGCCTTTGTCGAATTGGGAACAACGCTTGGCGCCGATGATGTCGTTCCGTTCGAAATCGGCGAGATTGTCTTTGACGACCGCACAATCCTCAAGTGCATGTTTGGCTGCAGCGACTGGGGAAATGGGCATACGTGTCCCTCCCGGCCTCTTTCGCTCAAACCATGGGAATATCGACGCATCTTCGAGAAATACCTCTGGGGCCTGATCGTACACTCCACCGATAAACACATCTCGCAGGAAGTATCGTTCGCCCTCGAGCGGGACGCCTTTCTGAAGGGCTATTATTTCGCCTTCTCCCTGAGTGATTGTGCCTTATGTAAAGAATGTGCCGGTTTTGTGTCGCAGCCCTGTCGCAATCCCAAAAAAGCCCGCCCGGCGTTTCACAGCGTAGGTATTGATGTCTTTAAAACCGTGCGCAAATTCGGATTGCCGATCAAAACACTCGTCTCCGAGGATGAGCCGCAGAATTGGTACTCGGCGGTCTTCATCGAGTAAGCGACTCGACCTGCTCCACATAGGTATCGGCGTCGAATTTTCGCCTCAGACCGGCGGCGTTCATGTAACGGACTTTCCCAAACACTTTGCGTTCGGACCAGGCCCGATCGTGCTTGCCGAAACACCATGCTACCCCGGCAAACGCATTCGGGTCACGCCCGTCCAGTCCGTACTTGTTGTTAAGCCACAGGGCGATCTCGAACGCCTTCTTTGGTGAATCAACCCACTCGAGTATCTTCTTGCCCCAGTACATCCGCATATAGCCGTGCATCTTGCCGGTCAAGACCATCTGCCTCTGGGCTGCATTCCAGTAGGGATCATGAGTTTGCCCGGCTTCCAACTGACGGGCTGAATAGGAGTATTCACGTTTATCCCTTGCGTGCAGATTCAATGACCGCAGGGCCCAGTCCGGCAGCCCGTCGTATCGATCATAGTGAGGATTATAACGGACAAAATTGAAACTCAGCTCCCGCCGGACGATCAGCTCTTCCAGAAAAGCATCTTTGCCGTGACAATTTGTTTTGAGTACCTCCAGGGCAATGTACAACGGCGAAATCTGTCCAAAATGCAGATACGGGCTCAGGCCCGATTGGAAATCCAGCGTCGGATCGTTGCGGCCCTTGTCGTACCCTTCCAGTTTACGGGAAATAAAGATTTTCAATCGTTGCTCGGCCTCTTTCGTACCCCCCTGCCATGCCTTTACGGCAGCCACAGAGCGGTCGATTTGCAGGTTTTTCAGGATTGCATCGGGGTCGGCCGCATCGAGCCCGTTAAAATCCATAGTGAGAGACTGATGTCGTACCTTCCTATGGCGTAAGGAGATTAGATATTTGTTCAGTTGCCGCCGGATTCGCGGGCGAAGGGTGCCCGCCGAGAAGTTTTCTTTATCGGAGGCTTGTTCCAGGGGTATGATCACATTGGTCTCGACCTGAAGCAATGTACAATCGATCCGCCGGGCCACACGGGATCTCCACTGTTGCTGAATTCGCAGCGGACCATCATCCACGATGACCAGATCGGCCTGTTCCGACAGCCCGATGGCTGCCTGATCCGGCCAGGTATGGCGAACAACCAATTGAATACCACGCTGGGCCAGTTCTTTTTGCACGCAAGAAAGCCCCTGCAGCAGGAAAGCATAGTGCCGCAAGTTGGCTTCCGGGTAAGCATCAGTCAGGCCGAAAACTGCCACAACCGGCTTACCGCGTTCATTAGCCGTCCGGACAGCATATTCCAGAGCGTGATTATAACGCGCCCGCTGGGCGGCCTGCATCCAGTACAGGACATATCGCCCATCCCGAATCGGCCGCTGATTGAGTTGCTCTATCCGTTCCTTGTGAAGCATTGGACAAATCTGAAAGAACACTACTTTGAGGGGATTTTCCGAACTGTAAAGAGATATTTATCTCGAAAGGAACTAGGCTCACTAAATGAACAATCAGGAAATTCCCGTGTGTAATATTCCATAGAACGTGCAACTTCATGCGGCTGTCGTTGAACAAAACAAGGGCTTAACCAGGAAGTAACAATAAAAATTCCCTTTTCACTTAAAACTGAAGAGATGTTCTTCATGGCTGAAGAAAACATTCGATCATCGACAATATGCTGAGTAACGTCAATCATTAGCACAAAATCAAAAGATCCTTTAGGGAAAGACTTGGAAATGTCAGCTTTTATAAACGTAAAGTCAGGATATTTTTTTTGAAGTTTGCTAAAAAGAGCATCAGTGATATCGATACCTGTATATTCAGAAACACCTTCATTTTTTAAAATATTTGTATAAAAACCTGTGCCACATCCAATATCAAGAACATGGGCACCTTTGAAATCAAGCCTTTCCTTTTTACAAAAATCAAGGAAATAATTTTTTGCTTCCAGATATTTTTTCTCATTTTCGTCTGAAGAAAGGGTCCAATTCCCTACACCACGCAAATCCAAACCGTATTTACTTAAACGATCTGTCCAATATTTCTCGGCTCGATACTGTAAAGGGAAAATGGTCCGGTAAACTACCCAAAAAGGTTTCGTAATGGTTTTACGTATTTTATAAAGGAAACCACCTGCTTTTGCCATCGGGCTTAACTCCTAAGGGATCAACAATACAAGCTCTATAAGGCAACAATGCTACCGACGGCACAACATGATAGCAAGTTTATAAGCTATCGCGGAAGGCATTCTTCAATAATTCTTTCCTTTTGAGAAAGCCAGATACCATATGGTTTCACGCCCTCCATTATGAAATAGTACAATTTGTTTTCCAGATCTGTAATCCAAGGCCCCATTTCTTTGTTCTCTTCTGTGCTTATAGAGATTTTCTGAACATTTCCAAATAGATCACTTCTTGAAGCTCTTGTCGCCACATAAACATCTTCACCATTTGATGGCCCACAATTTGAAGTAAAATATAAAACCAATCCGTTTGAAAGAATATGAGGTCCACTTTCATGATATGAGCTATTAAGCTCATCAAGAGGCCACGATTGAGCGAAAGGTTGATCGACACTCTCGCGTGTCGCCATCCAAAGATTTAATTTTGCAGTTCCATAAGAAGAACCAGTCTTATATGAAGAATAGACGATAATTAATTCATCGGAGGTGAGACTTGGCATATTTCCTCCTTCACCAGTCGGATCCAACTCGGTCAAAGTTCGGACATAGGTCCATGGCTGGCTTCGATCGGATCGTGTTGCCAGTTTTATATACCGCGTCCCGGAAACCAGTAATTCCCAATAGTAGAGACGAAGGCCATCCGATGAAATCCACGGGAAACCGATGTTCAATCCTGATGAAAGCAATTCGCTGATCATCCGCTCTCCGGTAAACGGCCCGTTTGGATCTTCCCGCGTTGCCTCAAAGAGACGCGGATAGCCGGAAGCGGGATCGTCCCGCGTATAAACCACAAGAAGCTCATCAGCAGTCAAAGTCGGCGAAAAGGCATAGTTCTCACCATCGTTTAATTCCGCCAACAGCACCGGCTCGCCCCAGTCATCGCGAATCTGGCTGGTCCACCTGGATATTTGTATTCCTCCAGAACCGGAAAACCATAGTTGACTTCCATCAACAGAAATAAAGGCTTTTGTTTCGTCTGTATTGTTCACAGATACGGAAACGCGTTCGGCGGGTCCAAACGGCTCATCCAAAGCAGTTCTTTGTGTGACAAACAGATCATGGCTTCCTTCTCGATCAGAGTCAAAGTACAGTATCAGCCCATCCGGTGAAGGATAAGGAGATCGTTCCTGATGATCGGTGTTGATTTCATCCAAGGGTCGTGGGCTCTCGAAAGGCTCCTCAAGAGAACCTCGTGTTGCCGTCCAAAGGTTATAATCACCGAATGCCGATCCGGTCCGATTCGAATGGAAGAAGATCGTCTGCTCATCTTCCGTTAAGGCACATCCGTTACCGTCGATTCCACCTGTATGCAGTTCGGAGAAGGTCCTGCTGGGTGTCCAGACCTGATCGGTGCTGGCTCTCTGAGCCATTTTAATCATACTGACACCGCCGGTATTTTCCCAGTAATACAACCGCAAGCCATCCCGCGAAATCCAGGGAGAGCCGGCATTCCCCGTAACGTTCAGTTCCGAGAGCACCCGTTGTGTCAAAAACGGTTCATCGCTATCCTGACGTGTGCCCTGCACAATACAATACTGGCTCAATGCGGGAACATACCGCTGGAAATAAATCGTCAGAAAATCGGCCGAAAGACAAGGATCACGGCCTTTATCGGTACCGATGTTCAATTCTGGATGACCCGTTGGTTGGGACCAGTCGAATTCACCCAATCGCCAATTGCCTGCTAAAATTCCAAGATCCGCCATATCAACTTGTACATTCCGGTCCAGATCGGCCCGGCCGCACCAACCTGAAGACGAACAATCGCCGCCCAGCCACCAGTCAGCCAGAATCACCAGGTCTTCCGGACCGACGATACTGTCGCCGGTAAGATCCCCGCACGCACAGCAATTCATCAAACCGCTCAGGTTGCCCTCCTGGAAGGCCGTCGATATTCCATACCCGCGCGACAGGCCGACAATGATCTCATCCTTCGCATCGCAGTTCAGCCATGTTATTTCGATGCTGCCGTCCAGAAGGGAAATAGAGACCTGGAAGCTGTTAAGAAGCTCCTTGTTTATACGCAGCGGAAGGTTCTCATAGGTCACTACAAAACGATCGGCCAGTTGCTGATATGAGATGTGCTCGGCGCTGACCGGGCTCAGGTCGGCAAAAAAGGCCGAGATCCGCGGCAGATCAAAATGATTGTTCCATGAAGCAACCGCCTCGGTGTCCCCCTCACCAAAGGTGATATACCCGTTGCTGCCGATAAACACGCGGTCATACTCCTGTCCGTAGAAACAAATGGTCGCTTCATCAGCCAACTCGATTTCTTCCATATCGTCATCGAAAAGAACCAGATATGTACCCCCGGCCGGATCGACAGGGAATTGCTTGACTTCGCCCTGCCGACAGGCCGCAAAATATGAAGCCGATCCATCCGGACGAAACAGAATACTGGAATTGGACAAATCAAAATCATGATTTGTAAAAAATTCGGCATACTTTTCCACCGCCGCCCGGACCTGTAGTGTCGCTACACGGGTAATCGTGGTTTGTGCACTGAGATTGTTAAAGAGGATCGTTTCCGTATGGCTGCCGATCTCCATGGTATTGGCCTGTTCGGTCAAGCTGGCAGTAACCTGAACCGTTCCCTCGGGATCGAGCTGGCCGAAGCTGCGGTCCGCCGAAAGCCAGTCCGGCAGCGTATCCAGGCTCCAGAACAGTCTCGCTCCTCCTGTATTCGAAAGGGTATAAATCTTGGAATCCGGCGTAAAAGGACCGCCATAGATTCCGATCGGTAAAAACGGATCGGAAGGCGTGACAGTCAGTACACCGGGGAAAGTGCCCACGTTAAGAATGACATCGACGGTTCCCTGCTGATCATGCGTGATATCGGTGAGAGTTAATGTCGCCCTGTGCTCTCCACTGACCAACTGATCCGTTTCCGCATTCAGGCTGACAGTCAGGGTTATTGACTGTCCCGCACCAAGCGAGCCCCAATCCGGATCGTAGTCCACCCAATCGGCATCTGCTTCCACACCCCAAAACAAGGCGGTATCGCTTGTGTTGGTTAGTATATATTCTTTCATCACCGGATCGAATGGTCCTCCCGGATCGCCCGAGGATAGAAAATCCTCATTCGGATCGACGGCAAGTACGTTTAACGCATCCAGTTGCGCAGCGTTTACCCATCCGCAGCAGAACAAGACAAGAACCAAAGAAATAAAAATACCCGCCTTTGCAGTTAACCGACTACTCCGCATTTTCGGAACCTCCTTATGTTTCCATGTTATCTGTAAAGAAGTGCTTCGTCTTTATTATGTAGGATGATGGCCTTCGCCTCTATATCGTCTGGTTTATCCTCCGCAATCCAACCCTCTCAACCTTCCAACCTTGAAGGAAAATTGGAATATTCTCATTATACTGAATCTCTTTTTCTATGCAATTAAAATTGTTGGATTCCCTTCCAAAAGGACGATTTTAACTCATAATCCGGTTTTTTTATGATAGAATCACGATCATGAAACCAAGAATACTGCTGGTCAATCCGCCGATTTATGACTTTGCCGCCTATGATTTCTGGCTCAAGCCCTACGGTCTGCTGCGGGTGGGCGGACGGCTGACTCGGCATGCCGAACTGGTGCTGTTCGACTTCATGGACCGACTGGTCTCGGATGTTCCGGATCCCCGCTCGGATTCCTATGGTCGGGGCCGCTTTCCCGAACAGCGTCTGGCCAAACCCTCCTCATTACGGGATATCCCACGCTATTGGCGACGGTTCGGACGAAACCGGGATGTATTTCAAACGGTTCTGCGAGAACAGGGGCCTTTTGATGCCGTACTGATCCAGACGACGCTGACCTATTGGTATCCGGGAATCGTCGAAGTCATCGAGAACATCCGGGCAATCTGTGGAAGCGTTCCAATTGTCATGGGAGGAGTCTACGCGACCCTTTGTCCGGATCATGCCGCCGGGCTCGGGGCGGATCTGGTTATCCAGGCGAACCGCACAGCGGCCCTGTGGGACTGGTTCGGCATCCCCGAACCGCCGCCTGCTCCGCCCTTCTGGCAGGGGTATGACCGCCTTGGTTGTGGCGTAATAACCCTGACCAAAGGCTGTCCTTTTTCGTGCAGTTATTGTGCTTCGGAGTTGCTTTGTGGCAGCTTCAAGACCAGGCCGCTGGAGGATTGCATTCGAGACTTGAACCAGATGATTGCACTGGGCATTCAGGATATCGCCTTTTACGATGACGCCCTGTTGTACAAACCAGAACAAGCATTAATTCCTTTTTTGCATTATGTGATCGACCATAAGATCCATGTTCGTTTCCATACTCCCAACGCTCTGCATGGTCGGTTTCTCAGCGCCGAACTGGCCCAATGGATGGTACGAGGCGGCTTTAAGACATTTTACCTGGGGTATGAAAGCCGTTCGGAGCAATGGCAGCAGGTCACCGGAGACAAAGTCAGGACTGATGAGATTGCCGGTGCGGTTGAACATCTTCGCTCGGCCGGGGCTGATCCGCATAATATCGTCGCCTATCAGATCATCGGGCACCCCGACTCGGACATTCAGCAGATTGAGGCGTCAATGCACTTTGCCCATCATTTGGGAATGCGGATCATGCTGGCCGATTTTTCGCCCATTCCCGGCACTCCGGATGGAGACCGATGCAATACATGGATCGATATGAGCGAACCACTGAATCATAACAAAACGGCATTTCCCATCCGCCTTTTCGGCGCCGATACCGTAAATCGATTCAAAGACCTGTGTCGAAAAATGAATGCATCCATTGGATGAGGAGAGCTACGGATTGTATGTCCGGAACCGGAAAAACCGTTCAAGAGGTGCTTACTTGGGAAGCGGGAGGATTGGTTGTGTTCGTGTCAGATTTCGGGATAAACTTCTCTTCCCATCCTTTCAATTTCGCGGTCCAGTTAGGCCACTCAGCCCCTTCGGGTTTTTTCACACCAGCTAACGTTTGAATCAAGGTTGTTTTTTTATCCGAATCCACATCGGGAGTCGCCAGCCAGGCTTCGACTTTGGTGATGAAAGGATCGTCGGCAACAATATCCTTCTGTTGCAGGAGTCTCCAGGCCATTACGCCGCTGACCTTGGGCACATCCGCCGCCTTCAAATGAATCTCCAGAAGTAACAAACGGACTTGCGCAGCCAGATTCTCATTTTTTTCGGCATCGGCCTTGGTTGCCGCCAGGTTCAGCAGTTCGCGATATTGTGTCGCATTAGATCCGCCCTCCGCCAGTTGGCTTGCCCACGTATAAACGGCATTGGCTCCCTGGCGATTCATAATTGCAAGAAAGGCTTGCCAAGCCGGCTCGGCATCTCCATTGGCCGCCAGTTTTTTAGCCAACCAATCCAGATCGGATGCGTCTCCGGCTTCACCGGTTACGCCGATCATGATGCGACGTACTGCGGCGCTGTTGTCGGCGGCAAGATTTTTCTCCCGAAACAGCTTCAAGGCGGCAGATTTGTCCAGTGCAACCAGACCGGTCGCCGCCGCTTCACGGATCCCGTTGGCCGAATCAGGGGACTCCAGCGCCTCGACAAACAGAGGCCTGGAAATCTCGGATGCCTTGGCTTTATAACCAGGTACAGAGGCAAGACCGGCCATACTCGACAATAACGGCGCCTTAATTTTTTCTGTCTGGTTCCTGGCTTTTACATATCGCTCAGCCATCATTTTCAGATAGGTTTCGGCCTTTTCCGGTGTCAAGCTGTTCAGTCCCATCAGCTTGGCGATCACTTCCGCTCCCAGGGAAGCAACCAGCGGATCACTACTGTTCAAGTAGGTCGCTGCCCGATTCAAGGTTTCATCGCGTATGGATGAATCCAGCTTAATAGGAGAACCGGGAGAAAAGGCAAAAAAGCACGCTTCTCCCAGAGCGGAAAAGATGGCTAGTCCCACTTCTTTATCTCTTTCCTGTTTAAGCTGGTTCAGAAGTGTCTCGGCAGGATCAAGGGCGCTTTTCCCGGCCAGAACACGTGCCGCATCGATACGCACTTCCCGATCCGGATCGGAAACCGCCGCCAGCAAAAGAACACGCATTTCGGGCGTAATCGTACCGGGAAAACCGGGTACTTTTCGCAGGGCCCATTGTTTTTCCGCCGTTAATTCGCTACCCAGTTTTTCGATCAGGATTTTACCCTTTGTAGCCTCATCGGCGCCGATATAATCCCTATCCAGTACTGCCAGATATCGCTGGCGCCAGAGATCTCGCTCGGCTTCGATTCGACGCATTCGCTCACTCTGAAACGCGGCCTGATCTCTTTGTACCAGCATTAAATCCCGCATGATCTGGCTTGTACTCTTTGCCTGAAGCTGAGTCACTATTCCACGGAGGGTCTTTGGATCTACTGTAGCCGGAATTCCAAACGCATCAACCAAGGCCTTCCGAGATGCCGTGGCCACTTCACGATCCGGATCCTCGAGCAACCCGATGAGTACGGAAACGACTTCCTTTTCCGGCCAGAGTTGCAAAGCGTACATTGCATTAACCCGAATCTGAGCCTCCAGATCGGTACTTTGGGCCAGTTTTGTCAGGCGGGTTGATATCTGATCAAATTCAAAGACCAGAAGCGCCTCGGACGCCAGTCGAACCTCCTCGGGCGAATCAGTCATGAGCATACCCAGAAGAGGTTCAAGAAAATCATCGCGATTGGCTATGTTTCCGATCAGGCCCCGGTGGCGGATCAGCCCCAGACAAACGGCACGCCTTGCGGCCGGTGTATCTTTAGCTATAAGGGCCGAAAGCAGAACGGCCCGAGCTTCTCGATCCTGACGGGCCAGGAGAACCAGCACTGCATCCAGACGATTCTGGTCGGTTGGGCCCTGAAATAACGCGGTCCGAAGAACACGTAGCTGTAAATCGGACTCACTCGGGGCGGTTTTTTCAGTTGAAGCAGTTTCGGCAATAGCCGTCTGCCCGCGTGACACATCGACAAACGTGCTCCACAGCAGGATGCCGGAAAGGATTATCAGACCTATCCGTTTCAAGGTCTCTCCACCTGCACAAACGTGCGTTTGGGTGTTGGTTGACTGATTGAATACCGCCCTGGTCTTTCTATTGTAGTCTGGACGTTTTACACAGTCAAATCATTCCACTCAAAATCGCAGATTCTTAGAAAATTTAGTACCGATAATCATCGATATAGCAACCGTGAAAATCCATGGTTCCGCTATCTCGACGATCCGAAATCATAGTCGTCTCTTCTATATCGTCAAAACACGTCCCGTGTTATATGTAATTCAATCGTTTTAATCGGAACAGCAGGATTGAACAATCCACTCGATGCAATTTGGCATTGGAAGAGAGATTTTGTATCTTTTTCTTGGGAGATGGGTGTTGACGTGTCAAATAGGGACGATAGAGGGGAGAAATCATGAAACACTTGATCATTTGGTTCACCCTGGGGGCATGCCTGCTTCTTTTTGGGTGCCAGGAATCCAACCATTGCGTAAATCAATCCTTGTCAGAATCCAAGCCTGCCATTGATTTCTGCCATGAAATGGACCTGTTTTACAATGAAGATCTTATATTCTCTTACGAGGAAGATTTCCGTCTTTTCCAGAGTCGGATTAAAGGGCTGGGATTGAAAAAGACACAATTGAGCGGCCATGTCCTCTGTAAAGCGATTGGCGTACTCGTTGAGCCCAATTACCTCGGTCGTTCGGACAAGGTCTTCGTGGCTGATGTTTTGGATCCTGAAGCCTTGGGCAATATTCAATAATTAAGAAGTACTCATAGAAATAGGTGTGCGCCTGCCATTATGGGCACCTCTCTATCCCAACGGCAACGGGATCTGCTTATCGATCAGTTGGCATATCTGTACCCGAGATCCGGAAAATCAACGCAAAAAAATACCGCCCGGAAAGGTTGTTGGCCCTGCCACGACAACGATCCAATTTCGGGCGGCGCGTTAAAGGAGATATATGGCTTATCTTAACCAGAAGCAGCAATCATCTTCATCACGTCTCTTTTCACTATTACCATCGGGTATCAGATTGTAATGCTGTATAGGGGAATTTACCTATAATCACAGAAAATAATACGGACTTCCTTTCCTCCCCCTGTATCCCAAAAAGCCTGCAGGGTCTGATAATACATAAATACTTATATCCCTGTCACCTTATCGGCCACCCAAGTCACAATCCAATAATCACGTATCCCGAAGGGATAATGGTTTATCCAGGATTTCTTTGTATAAAATCGCCGTCCGTAGATTTCCGGGATCCCTTAAGCCCTGAAAAACCTGCAAGGCCATGGAAGATGGCTTGATGCTGTCTTTTTTTTCCTCTACTGACGTTTGCTTTTGCTTGGTTTGCACCTGGGAAGCCGCCTGCTGCAGATATGCCTGTTTCTGAGCGACCTGGGATTGTTGAGCCGGCTGGCGAAGCCGTCGTTTTGCATGAGCAGCACGACGCATTAATTCCTCTTGTCGAGCCATTTCCTGTTCCGATTCGGCAATCGGCTCCAGGATATCATCTGTGCTGGCCTGAGGAACCGGGCGATGTTGTGGATGAGGGGCTTGTCGGCTATCAGGGTGAGCATAGGGTAACGTCCCGGCTTTTCGTTCCTGGGCTGAGCGATATCTGGGGGGTTGTCTGTTTTCCAAATGTCTATACTGCCCACGCTTCTGATCGCCTCCCGGTTGTGGCGGGGAAGGTCGCTGCCCTGTCTGCTTCTTGCGATTAGACTCACTCTTGACTTTGCCCAGGCTGCCGATCAGATAAATCACCACAAAAACAATCGGGATCAAAAGCTGAAACCAGCCGCCATCGGTATTTCGCTGTAACAGGATCGGGTCTAAAAATGCCGTCATTCGAAACTATTCCTTATTCTTTTCTTCTTTACCTGAACCGGCAATCGAATCCCGCATGGATGTATCGGCGACGATATTTTTCATGCGATAATAGTCCATAATCCCCATGTTGCCGCTGCGGAAGGCCTCGGCCATGGCCTTGGGCACCTCGGCTTCGGCGAGCACAACCTTGGCCCGGTTTTCATGGACCATGGCCTTCATTTCTTCCTGACGGGCAACAGCCATCGCGCGGCGTTTCTCCGCCTCGGCCTGGGCTCGCGCCAAGTCGGCCAGGGCCTGAGCTTTCTGAAGTTGAGCACCAATGTTTTCCCCCACATCCACATCCGCAATATCAATCGAAAGGATTTCAAATGCCGTCCCGGCATCAAGACCCTTGGACAGTACGGATCGTGAGATCTGGTCCGGATTTTCCAGAACGCTCTTGTGCGTCAAGGCGCTGCCGATAGTTGTCACGATCCCTTCGCCGACACGGGCAATGATGGTCTCTTCGGTCGCTCCACCGATCAGGCGGGCAATATTGGCCCGTACGGTGACTCTCGCCTTAGCCTTGAGCTGGATCCCATCCTGGGCTACTGCATCGACCGTGTTTCTTCCCTTCGTTGGATCGGGACAATCAATGACCTTGGGATTGACGCTGGTCTGGACGGCGTCGAGAATATCCCGACCGGCCAGATCGATGGCCGTGGCGGTATTGAATGACAGCTCAATGTTAGCCCGGTTAGCCGCGATCAAGGCACGTACGACATTGGGTACACGACCGCCGGCCAGATAGTGACTCTCCAACTGCTCCGCCGTCAATTCTAAACCTGCTTTTGCTGCTGTAATCCGACTGACAACGATTGTACGTATATTAACCTTCCGTAGCCACATTCCAATGAGTGCAGAAAAACGAACAGGAGCATCACTAACCCATGCTTGTACCCAAAGGCTCCCAAACTTAAGGATTAACAACACAATAAATAATACAAAAATGCCTGAAATCACAAACAAGATAATCCACATGGGATCTGAAAAGTCTGCTCCTAATATCATCCAATTAGACATATCTCATTCCTTTCATGATTTATTGTCTGGTTAAAGTTCATTTTCTTTTTCTTCAATCAAACGAACCGTTATCTGCGGTCCTTCAACCCGTATAACTTTTATCGACTTCCCTTTCTCAATAAACCCCGTCTCGGAGACACATTCGACACGGTTTCCATCGAAGTCACAGGTCCCCACAGGACGCAGTGCGGTTATCACGGTACCCTGCATGTTCAGCATCTGAATTCGCTGCTGGTTATCTGGAATTCCATCCCCCGGATTTTTGCCCAGCCTATCACTAAGAATAACTCCTTTCCCAATTGACGTATGTGGAAAGACGACATATACAATCCAGCATATTATTGGAATTAGTACTACTGAAATCCCTACACCAAGCCAACCGGCAACGGTCCCAAATTGGAAAAAAATGGCAATTCCCCCGCCCAGACATGCCAGGGCACAGATTGTAAGAAGGCCGAAACTGGGGATAAAAACCTCTAACACCAGAAGAGCCCCGCTGGCAATAAAAAGAAACACAGCAAGCACCATCCAGAGATAATCCATATCGGTCCCTCCTGTCAGGTCTGTTCTCGTACAATGACCCGGTTTCCACGAATCTCCAGAACCCTGACGTTCTTACCGGCCTCGATAAACTCCCCTTCCGATACGACATCTACGACCCGACCGTCAAAATCAGCTTCCCCCGCCGGACGTAATATCGAAATCACTTTGCCCGTATCCCCCACGTTCAATGTCTTAACCAGGGCATCCGGAGCATTGGTCATGCTGACCGCCAGAGTCTCCCCCTTGAGAGACTCGGTTAAAGTCAATCCGGCAAACATACGGGATTTCGGCAGGTATCGAATCAAAAGAAACGCCAGGATCAGAAATCCCACAAATCCCCCGGTAAATCCGGTCAATCCGTCAACTAGCAAGTCCCACGCTGCGGGATTTTGCGGCCAGGGCACCTCATCCGGGGCGTTGCGGATCAGCATCCCGAACATTCCAGCCACGATGCAGATGATCCCCAATGCTCCTGTTACGCCGAATCCGGGGATGACAAAAATTTCGATCATTAAAAGCACCAGCCCCAGCAGAAAGACGGCGATTTCCACCCAGTTGGCCAGCCCGATCAGGTACTTGCTGCACACCAGAAGAATCAATGCCGCCGCTCCGACCGCTCCCGGCAAACCCAGCCCGGGTGTGCGAAGCTCGACGTAGAAGCCCAACAGGGCGATCATCACCAGCACACTAACAACAGCCGGTGAACCGAGAAATCGAACCATCTCTTCAGACCAGTTGGTCTCCAGAATGATCCTTTGGCTGGAAAAGGTCACACTGTCCCGTTCAGCAAGATAGGCCAGGACTCCTTCATAATCGGTAACCACTTCCCGGGCAATCCCATACTCCTTGGCCTTGGAAGCAGTCAATGTCAGGAGTTGATTGTTTTTGACGACGAGTTCCTGGTTCTCCAGATCGTATTTTTTCTCATCGGTCGGCAGGTAATCCTTTTCAAAAAACTCCCACTGACCGGTCTCGCCGTTTTTCACCCGCCAGACCTCCAGGGCCTGGGTAACCATCGCCAACAGTAGCGGCTCAGGATATCCATTGGCCTCGGCGGCCGTGCTGAAGATGGCCCGAATAAAACTCTCGGCCTTTTCCCGCTCCACACCCTCCAGTTGTTCGCCCAACAAAATCGGAGCACAGTCGCCGATTTTGGTGTTTTCCTTCATAACGATGTCCTGACAAGAGACGCTGATCATCGCGCCGGCGCTGATGGCCTCGGTCGTCACATAAGCCACCGTACGGGCCTTCTTGGAGGCTTCGTGGATAAAATACTTGGAAATGTCATCGGCTGACTTGACCAGGCCACCATAGGTCTGAATCTCATAGATCAGGTAACCGGCTCCTCTTGCCAGTGCCTCTTCGCTGCGACGGCGTATGGACTTGTATAATCCATCGTCAATCATTCCGGTGCAGGGAATCAGTACCGCCAGCTTTTCCTCGAGGGCTGTGCTCTCCGATTCGGGACTTGCGGCAGGTTCGGCAATTCCAGGAGCAAGAACAGCGCAAAATACTACCCCAAACGCCAGAACGGCAAGGAACCCCCTAACAAGTTGGAACCGTCGTGCTTCCATGCATCAGATTCTAGCCGCCCGAATCCTGCCGGGCAAGCACATTCTCAAGAGGTTTTATCCTTTGGCCAGACCCTGCAGGACTTTAATGCCTGCTGTGATCTTCTCATCGGTCGTGGCATAACTAATACGGAAATGTGTATCTTTCTCACTGAACACATTGCCGGGAATCACCAGGACATTGTTTTCGATGGCTTTTTTGACAAACTCTGTGGCATTGGGCGCCCAGTCCGGAGCCTTGACAAATATATAAAACGCCCCGCCCGGTTTGGAGGCGATGTCATAATGACTCTTGAGTCCCTCGTAGATCATATCCCGCTTTTTGTGATAAGCCGTCACATATTCGCCGACATTCACATCCATGGCCGTCACCGCAGCCATCTGAAACGGCGTGGGAGCACAGACGAACGTATACTGTTGGATCTTGGTCATTTCCTCTATCACCTGCTTGACCAGGTCGCTTCCAGCCGCGGCATACCCCATACGCCAACCGGTCATGGCGTAGCTCTTGCTGAAACCCTTGATCAACAATGTATGTTCATAATAATTGACAAGGCTCGGATAGGGACCGTCATAACAGAACAGATCATAGATCTCATCGCTCATCACGACGATTTCATTCCCGGCCGCAAGGGCTGCCATCTCCTGCAGATCCTTCTCGGAATAGACGGCGCCGGTCGGATTGGCGGGCGAGTTTAGAATAATCAGCTTGGTCCTGTCGGTGATCGCCGCCGCCACTTTTTCTACGGGCAGTCGGAAATCCGGGTAGGTATCGACATAGACACACGTACCTCCCAACATTCGGACAACATGCTTATAAATGACAAAGTACGGATCAGGAATGATTACTTCATCGCCCGGATTAATCATGGCCATGAATGCCAACAATAATGCCCCGCTGACTCCGCTGGTAACCAGGGCTTTGGGATCATGCCAGGGAGTTTCGTCTTTGACGCGTTCGGCGATTTTATCAAGGAGGGTGCTATCCCCGGCTGTTTGTGAATAGCGATTGCTTCCTGCCTGGATCGCTTCGATTGCCGCCGCCTTGATCTGTTCAGGAACATCAAAATCCGGCAGACCAATTGAAAAATTGATGGGGTCTTTTAAAGTGGCCGCCAGTGCAAAAACTTTTCGAATCCCACTGGCGTCAATCAGCGATGTTCGATCTGCGACAACCTTACGACGCATGATTTTGACCTCTCACTATAGAATATCCCATGATTTCCGGCCTTAAGCCTTTATGCGCAAACAAGAGGCCGCCTGGGGTTATACTATCCCACAAAGCGGCATCCCTTCCGATTTTCTGTTTCTACGTCGCCGGAGTAACAGGTTGGTCTTCGGCTTCTTCCTTCTTTTCACTGACTTTCTTGCCGCTATGACTCTTACGATGTGCTACTTTGGGCAGCCCGATTACCGGATCGCCTTCTTCCCAGCGTTCTTCTTCCTGGAGCACTTCGACACGTTCGGCACGGGATAATACATTCCGATGCCGACTCAGGGCCCCTTTTACCTTCAATGAACGATCAATAGACATTTATTGCTTCCTTATATTATTCCCACCATACTTTTCTACCATACGCATCCTGAAACGGCCTGGAACCAAACGGCTCATAATCCGAAGGGGCTTTATAAGTGGCCCCGATTTCTTTGATTCTCTGCAATGCCGCATAACCATCGCTGTCCCGTCGGTTTGGATTACCATACCTCTGACGGGTTACCAGCAGATAATTATCACCCAGAGATCGAATCTCTGTGGCAATCCCCTGCTCGGCAAAGTGCGTCTGAACGGGAATCAAGTCCGCTTCTTTCCCATAAGACGCAATTACGATCACATTTTGGCCCGAGGAGGACACAAAGGAGTCATTTTCCTGTCGTCCATTCTCGACCGGTTCAGACGGACTTCTGTTTTGGGTTGAATCCGTCCCTATGCCCTCATTTCCGGAAATATTAGAATTCCCGACGGCTCCCGGATTTACCGCCTCTTGTCCGGACCGGTTGATAAACTGCCCCAGCTTTATCCCGGCCAGTACGATCACAATCAATCCCAGGGCAATCAGCAGGGCCGTCATATACGAAAGCCCGATCCGCGTTTTCAGTCTCTGTGCCCCGGTACGGGTAGATCGCCCCCGACCACTGCGAAAAACGGATGTTTTTGCGGATTTCGAGCCTTCCTTCCGTTTCCGCAAAAAACCGCTCCGCAGACGAACGATCTTCTGGCGCCGCGATTCCCTGCCGGCCTGCTTCTTGCGGCTCTGGCTAATCGCTTCGTATAGTGCCATTCGCCGGGTGTTTCGTGCCATAGACGCCTCATCCTGAAATAGCCTAAGCCACGAGTCTATACGGAGTTAACGATGCAGATAGACAGTCTCCAAACTCCCTACCTGCAAAACAAGTGTTATTATTTACCGTACTTAACCTTCGATTGCAACACAAAGTCACCGAAAAAGATGGTTCTTTTACCCAAATTCTTGAAAAATCCCCCTCCGGCCTACTATATTCTACTTGACAAGGACCGCCCTGTTTACTATTTAGGCTAGTTTACAAAATTTTCCTTTACGCCATTGGTCCTCTTTGTTACAAGCAAGGCCCAATCGCACTTGTGTTCAGGTGTTCTCGTATCGGGAAATCGCATTGTAACTCGGAATTGTTCCCTTGTGCCGTTCCGGGTGGAAACAAATTGATTATTAAGCAGTTGGACTGAGGAAGACCTATGCTGCCGGTAAAAAAGACCAGTCGATCTCGAACACGAAGTCGTCGGAGTCATCAACGACTTCAAGCGACCAATTATTCGGTCTGCAAGCAGTGCGGCAACAGTAAGCTGCCCCATGCGGCGTGCGATAGCTGTGGCTACGTCAATTCGAAAATTACCCTCAAACTCGGTGAGGAGGCCGCCGGCTAACCATGCGTATTGCAATCGATGCCATGGGTGGCGATCACGCGCCGGAGGAGATTATCAAAGGTGCGTTGGAAGCAAGGGAAGTGCTCGACGCCGAGGACCAGTTGCAATTGATCGGCGTGCAGGATATCGTCGAAAAGCAACTGAAAACCCTTGGCGCCCAGGATGGGGCTGTCTCCATCATCCATGCCGAAGAAATCATTGGTATGGATGATCCGCCGGTGGAATCGCTCCGTAGAAAACGAAAAAGCTCGATTGCGATCATGGCCCGTATGGCTTCTCATGATGAGACGGATGCAGTCATCTCTGCAGGAAACACGGGGGCCTGCGTGGCCGCCTGCCAGTTACGAATACGCAATCTGGCCAATGTAAATCGACCGGGCATCGCTGTGGTCTTACCTACCCTCGGCGGACCGGTAACCGTCTGCGATGTCGGGGCCAATGTCTCCTGCAAGCCCATCAATCTGTATCAATATGCCGTGATGTCCTGTGTGTACTCGACCCGCATCCTCGGAATCGAACATCCGAGAATCGCCATCATGAGTATCGGCGAAGAGGAATCCAAAGGGAATGACCTAGTCAAACGCACCCGGGAATTGCTGCGGAGTGATCCGAGCTTAAATTTCATAGGTAACCTAGAAGGACGGGATATCTTCGACGGATCCTGCGACGTGGTCATTTGTGAAGGATTCGTCGGAAATGTCATCCTGAAATTGACCGAAGGCCTGGTGGAAATGCTCTTTCAGGCCATCAAACACGAGCTGGTCATCGGGGATCTGCGCCTTGCGATGGAATTTAAACCCATCATGAAGGAAATTTATAAAAAATACGACTATCACGAATACGGCGGCGCATTGCTGCTTGGAATTAATGGGACGTCTGTGATCTGCCATGGCTCGAGTAAAAGCCGGACCATCAAGAATGCCATCCTTGCGGCCAAAAAGTTTTATACTCTCAAGATCAACGAGCGGATCATACAGCGTTTGTCCAGTTCTTTGGTGAAGGCAAATGGACAATAGTGCAGATACCTGCCCTTCCAGCGGATACCATCCGATCATTAAGGGCACCGGTTCTCACGTACCGGAGAAAATCCTGACCAATGAGGATTTAACCCGTATCGTGGACACTTCGGATGAATGGATCACCACACGGACCGGGATCAAAACACGCCATGTTGTTTCCGAGGACCAAAGCACGGCTATGCTTGCCACCGAAGCGGCCCGAAAGGCTCTGGACAGCGCCGGAGTTGTCGCCACGGAAGTGGATCTGATTATGGTCGGCACGGTCACGCCGGAAATGGTGTTTCCCTCGACAGCCTGCTTCGTGCAAGACGCCCTGGGTGCCGTCAATGCATGGGCCTTCGATCTGGCGGCCGCCTGCAGCGGATTCGTTTATGGATTATGTATCGCCCAGCAGTTTATACGGACCGGCCGATATAAGAATATTCTCGTTATCGGCGCCGAAACCCTGACCAAGATTACCAATTACCAGGATCGCCAAAGCTGCATTCTCTTCGGAGACGGGGCCGGCGCGGCGCTGGTGCAACGTTCCGACGGTCCTTCGCGGGGAATTATGTACGGCAGTTGCGCAGCCGACGGCAGTGGATGGACCAGTCTGAATTGTCTGGCATACGGATCGCGACATCCGGTCACTAAGCCCCTGGATGATCCAAATATGGTCCTGATGAATATCAATGGGCGCGAAGTCTATCATCTGGCCGTCCGACGGATTGTTGAAATGGTCGAAGACTGCATGGAAAACTGCCATCTGAGTATTGAGGATATATCCCTGTTTATCCCTCATCAGATGAACGCCCGGATCATCGAGTCGGTCGGCAAGCGCCTAAAATTCAACAATGATCGAATTTTCATCAACATCGATAAATATGGAAATACCTCTGCTGCATCCATCCCCATCGCCCTGGACGAATGTGTTCGCCAGGGCCGTATAACCACCGGAGATATCGTACTCCTAGTGGCCTTCGGAGGCGGATTGACATGGGGCGCAAACGTAATTGAATTCTAGCAAGTCATAAACAGGTAAAATCAGGATGAAAACAGCGTTCTTATTTCCCGGACAGGGTGCACAGATACCCGGCATGGGGGCCGATATCGCGCAAGCGTTTTCGTCGGCCATGGCCATTTATGATCGCGCCAATAAAATTGTCGGGTATGATCTGAAAGAGCTGTGTTTCCATGGCTCTGATGATAAACTGGCCGAAACGGCAATCTCCCAGCCTGCCATATTTGTCACTTCAGCGGCTATTTTGGCTGTGATGCAATCCGAATCGAAAACCGCTTCGATCCTTCCCGATATCACGGCCGGTTTAAGTCTGGGAGAATATACGGCTCTCTATGCCGCCGGGATATTGGATTTTGACAATGCGCTGCGACTTGTGCAAAAACGTGGGCGAGCTATGCAAGCGGCAGCGGAAGCTTCAGATGGCTCTATGGTGTCCTTGCTCGGATTGGAGGAGTCAAAGGTCCTCGAACTCTGCCAAGAAGCCGCGCTGGATCAAATCCTGCAACCGGCCAACTTCAATTGCCCCGGACAGGTCGTCATCAGCGGACAGACCGAAGCGTGCCAGAGAGCAGCGGAGTTAGCAGTATCTTTCGGCGCCATGAAGGCTATCCCACTGAAAGTGGCCGGTGCTTTCCATACCCCCATGATGCAACCGGCCGCCGATTCGCTTCGAAAGGCCCTGGATGAAACGCCGGTAAACGATCCTGGCAAGATTCAGGTGATTGCCAACATCAACGCCGAATATTATACAAGTACCGATCAAGTTCGGCAGGGGCTCGTCCGGCAACTTATCGAACCGATCCTCTGGCAAAGATGCATGGAACGACTATTGGCCGAAGGCGTGGAACAGTTTTATGAAATCGGTCCCGGCCGAGTGCTGACCGGCCTGATGAAACGGATTCACCGCAAAGCGAACATTGTCAACATCAGCAATCTGGACACATGGCAGGCCCTGTCAGTCTAAATCAAAGTAGAAAACGAATAGAAAAGAATAACGGAGAGCAGAATCATGGCGGAAAAAAGACTGGCGATTGTTACCGGCGGCGCCCGTGGGATCGGACGAGCCATTGTGCTTGCATTGCTCAAGCAGAATCGTCTTGTCGCAGCCCTGGATCTAAATGCGGAGCAACTGGCTGAACTGGAAAAGGTTTGCTCAGAAGCTGGTTTCTCCGTAATCACCTGTTGTCTGAATATCACCGAAACCGATAAACTGGTCGCAACCATCAATGCCCTGGCCGACGAGCATGGAGGTGTCGGCATTCTTGTCAATAATGCCGGTATCACTCGGGATAAACTGATGATGCAGATGGACGAGCCGGATTATGATCTTTTGATGAATGTCAATCTCCGTGCGGCATTTATGGCAACCAAAACCGCCCTACGCTCGATGGTCCGTAACAAGTTCGGGCGGATCGTCAATATCAGCTCCGTTGCCGGAGTTATAGGACAGGCAGGCTCAGCCAATTACGCCGCCAGTAAAGCCGGCCTGATCGGGATGACCAAATCCATCGTTCGCGAGGTGGGCAAGAAAAATGTAACCGCCAATTGCATCGCCCCCGGCTTCATCCAGACGGAAATGACCGATATCCTGCCGGATGCAGTCAAGCAGGCAGCAATGAATGTTATTCCCGCCAGACGCATGGGACAACCCCAAGAGGTCGCAGCGGCGGTCACATTTCTGGCCTCCGATGAATCCGGATATATCACCGGACAGGTCCTCTGTGTTGATGGCGGAATGGCCATGTGAGATTTTTTTATAAAAAAAAGTGTTTGAAATGACCTGTCGGCGTCGGTATAGTACCGCCAAATTGTTCCGGCAGAGATGGTGTGCCCGGACCGAGAAGAATATAACGTCTGAATTTTAAGTGTGTTAAGAAATAGTGGAGGCTTCCAAAGTGGCTGATATTGATGT
>JAFGPC010000087.1 GCA_016926155.1 Sedimentisphaerales bacterium | reverse complement strand
TCGTGCTCGCGGAAGCGCAGGTTTTCCTTACGGATTCCCAGGTCGGTGTACCAGCGGAACCGCTGGGCCTTCCAGTGCTCGTACCATTCGTCATCGGTACCCGGAGCGCAGAAGAATTCCAGCTCGGCCTGCTCGAACTCGCGCGTGCGGAAGATAAAGGCCTTGGTCGTTACTTCGTTGCGAAAGCTCTTGCCGATCTGGGCAATCCCGAAGGGGATTTTGACCCGCGTGGTGTCCATGACGTTGCGGAAGTTGGCAAAGATACCCTGGGCCGTCTCGGGCCGCAGAAACAACGTCATCGTATCGTCAACGTTGGCCCCCATCTGTGTCTCGAACATCAGCTTGAACGCCATGGGCTGACCGAACTGCCCGACCGCCCCGCAGCCCGGGCAAATTTTGCAGCTCAGGTCGTGTTCGGTCCCGGCGACCTTCTCGATATCCACATGCTCGGTATGCTCCTCAGCGTGACCCTCGGGACCATCCTTCAGGTGATCGACGCGGGAACGGGTATTGCACTTTTTGCAGACGGTCACCAGGTCGGCGAATTTGTCGGCATGACCGGAAGCCTTCCAGACCATCGGATGCATCAGGATCGAGCAGTCCAGGCCGACGACATCGTCGCGCATCTTGACCACAGCCTTCCACCAGGCCTCACGAACATTGCGTTTGAGTTCCACTCCCAGGGGGCCATAATCATAGCAACTCGCCAAGCCGCCATAAATTTCACTGGATTGGAAGATAAATCCCCGCCGCTTGCACAGTGACACGATATCGTCGAGTTTCGCTAACTTGGCCATTCTTTGACAACCCTTTGTCTTGTCATTACAGATTGATCGCTCAGCCCGGCATGGTTGCAGACCTGTCTTGTCCGGGAATACAGAACGTGTAATTATAATCGCAAACAGTTTTCTGACAAGGGGTTATTACAGATGCCATGAAGCGAAATAATGAAAGGCAGGTAATGCCGCTCAGGGCACGACAAAGATGTCATTTTGAGAACAGGGAATCTCAGTCCCTTCATACACGCTGATCCCATTGATCATAAACATGTCATCCCCGTCCACAATGCGATCCCGAAGAAACTTGACCGAGCCGTCAGACCAGAGAACATTCTGTCCCTGATTGCGGTGATTTGGGCTGAGCATTTTTTGGAGGATTTCATTGATTACGATTCGGCTGAAATTATCTTTCTGAAAACAGGAAACATCCGATGGAATACTTGTAAAAACAGGATTGCGATCCGACGCGAGTAAAATCCGTCCTCTAATTTGTTGTCCGGCATTGGTCTCACAACGAAGAAGAAAGCTGTAACTGATATACTGTCGTGAAGGAAAATCGCGATTGTCCTGTATCGTCCCAGGCATTAGGCGCAATGTGTCTTTTTGGCCGGGACAGAGGAAGTCATCGGGATTGATATATCCGAGTTTTAACATCAAATAATAGTGTTTTGTATTGGATTCATTTCGTTCCCCTTGATATCCTACCTTCCACCAGGGTGAACCCGCCGCCACGGGGACATAAGGCATCCGACTGTCATAATCCTGAGCGTATGAGTCGAACGCTGCGCCCAAGTTGCCCATGCGGGTCGTACAGGCCATCTGCCACGCATTGTTACGGATGTTGTTGAAAACGGGCAGACTGATTCCGCTGATCAACAGAAAAACTGCGGCAATCGCCGCTACCTGGAGAAAGTTTCGCCAGCGATCACGAAACTGGATCGCCAAAGGGGGTAATGTATCCGTCCTTTGCTGCTCTTGTTCGAGGAGTTTTTCCAGACGGCTCTGCCCTGCCGAGGCAGCCACTTTAAGCCGCTGAACGGTCACTTCAACGAGATTGTCAGGGCAGGGCTCATACTTGATGCTGTCCAGATCGGTTAACGTTTCTTCCAGATCGGCGTACAGTTGGGCGGCTTCGGAATTGGAGGCAATTAAATCGCGACCGCGGTCAATACTTTGCTGGTCGCCACAACGAAAATAAAAGTCAAGAATCAGGTCTTTCTGCTCGTTACTCAATCCACTCATGATTCATCCAGTTTATTGGCAGCTTTCCATTTTTTTGCAAAGTGAACGACCGCTGTGTGCAATCGACTTTTCACTGTCCCTATAGGTATACTCAAAATGTCCGCCATTTGTTTGTATGAAAACTGCTCAAAGTACGCCAAAATCAAAATTGCCCTCAAATTTTCGGGCATAGACGCTATAATCTCACCAATCTTTCGGGACCGTTCCTCCGTGTCCAGTTCTTCATCCGGAGTGACTTTATTGGACTGTAGGATATTGACCACATCGTCCACGCTGACGTCCCCGGAATCGGCGATCGCCCCCAGGCTAATGGAACTGTGCCGCTGGACTTTACGCAGGGCGTCTTTGGCCTTGTTGGCAGCGATAGTGAACAGCCAGGGTCGCAGAGGCCGCTCCGTATCGAAGGTGTCGCGGCTGGCGTAGAGCTGTAAAAAAGTTTCCTGGAAAACGTCTTCTACAAGGTCCCGCTGATTGAGAAAACGCCTTAAAAATGCATACAGGGAATTTTTATAACGATCCACAATCTCTCGAAATGCAGATTCTTCACCCTGGCGGTATTTATCCAGCAGTTCGGCGTCACTATATTCTTCCAGCGATGGATTCATTGAATCATCCTGTATTCGGCGTATTCAGCCGGGATAAAAGCCTCATCTTATCGCTATAATCTGGTTAATTATATCTTGGCAGGTTAATAAAATGAACCATAAAATTGGAGGGGAATTCAGGGCTCACGTAAGGCCCATAATCCTATTCCTTTGCTGGGGATAGTTTAAGGTCAATTCTTCTCGTTTGCCCAATTCGAAATCTTCATATTCAAAGCCCGGAGAAACGGTCGAACCCAGCAATGCATACTTGCCGAGGGGAATCACAACCGCTCCTTGCCAGACGCCATGAGGCACGATCATTTGAATCCGCTGTCCCGCGTTCAGATCCTGACCCAGAACGACAACTTCGTCATGGCCGTCCGGATACAGCAGAAGCATTTCTACCGGATCACCAAAATAAAAATGAAATATTTCATCACTCCTGAGCCGATGCATCATGGAACATGAGTCCGCTGTCAATAGATACAGTATGGCCGTGCAAATATTCCGCTCTGAAGGATACCGATGGGGCAAGGCATTTTTTGGCAGAATTTCTTTACTACGATATGTCTCGACGTAAAAACCCCCTTCCATTGACAGGGGCATCATACCCAGAATCGTAACGATTTGTTCGGCAGAAATCATGTTTTCCGAAAATCAGTTTCGGCGACGTCTGGCCCTTGTTTTCCCCACCATTTCCTTAGCCAGACCGACAGTGGAAACCGTTGCAATTGAAATTACGGGAACACTGGCCTTGAGACAGGTCACGGAACGATAGGTTTCCTTGCCGTTAATATACCGAAGTAAATGGGTATAGGTCTCGGCATCCAGGTATTGGACCAAAGGCTGGTTGACCGACGCAACACAAGACAAGGCCTCCCGGACATGCTCATCCCAAAAGGGGCCATAAATATCTATATCCTGTGGACCTACGTAATGCCGACAAGAGGAACTCTGACAAAAACAGGCCATTGAAGTCGTCAGGTTAAACATACCATATTCATCGGTCATTTCCTGGCCAACGGCAATGTCTTCGATAGCAATCTCAAATCCGTATCCGGTACTCATGGTATTGGGGCGGCAGCAATGATTGACATACTTGGCAATATCCCAACTGATAATATGGCTGCCTTTTTCGTCAATATACGAGTACTTGTCGGCAATCACACGATAGGTCGGATCCAGCGTATCATATCGGGCGGGAGACAAATCAATTTCCAGGGGATCCTTGACATACACGATAGTGCCTTTGGGAATACAGGCGGTTGCATAAACACCATAGCCAATTGTCTCATTGACAATTCGCAGTTCGGTAGCCGGGTGTATCATATAGTTTGGGTCCTGAAAGAGTGTTTTTATTGAGCGTGTCGTTCCTTTAGACATCCGCAACAATTTTAATACTGGTAATCATAACCGGTTCGACTGGTACATCCTCGTACTGTCCCCGCTGGGTCGTGTCCACACCGGCAATGGTATCTATAATATCCATCCCTTGGATTGTATTTCCAAAGACGGCATAACCGGGATTCTTAGGCCCGGTAAAGTTGAGAAAGTCATTGTCCCGCTGATTGATGAAGAATTGACTGGTGGCACTATTGGGATCGCCGGTGCGGGCCATAGCGATGGTTCCCCTCTGATTGGTCAGGCCGTTGTCTGCCTCGCTGGGAATGGGCTTATCGGTGGCCTTGGGCTGCATGTCACAGGTCATCCCACCACCCTGAATCATGAAATTAGGAATCACACGATGGAAAATGGTTCCATCATAAAAGCCTTTTTCGACATAGCTCAGGAAGTTTTCGCAGGTTTGTGGCGCCGCCTCGGAATCCAGCTTAATGATGATATCCCCCATGCTGGTTTCAAGCTTGACTTGTGTCGCCATATTCGTCCTCCCTGTACTTTCGCTACCTTATTTGTATCACTTCAAGATGTAGGCCGATTGGATGATCACCGGCTCATCCGGAACATTCTGATATTGTCCAACCGTATGGGTGGAAACCTGTGCGATGGCATCGACCACCTCCATCCCGGAGATAACCTTCCCAAATACTGCATATCCCCCGTAAGGTCCGCCTTGATTCAGCCCGGGATTGTCTACGTGGTTGATGAAAAACTGGCTGGTGGCACTGTTGAGATCCGGAGTTCGGGCCATTGCAACCGTCCCGCGTTCGTTTTTCAGGCCATTGGACGATTCGTTAACGATCGGAGGGTGTGTGTCTTTCTTAATCATGTCTGTGGCAAATCCACCGCCCTGGATCATGAATTTAGGGATCACACGATGAAAAATCGTGCCATTGTAAAATTTCTCTTTGACATAGCGGAGGAAATTTGCTGTTGTGATCGGGGCCATTTCCTCGTTTAACTGAATAACGATATTGCCCATTGATGTTTCAAGCTTGACTCGAGTAGGGCCTTTCGGTTCGATCTGTACAGGCTGCACGGATTTGGACTCTTCGCTCTTCTCCGTTATTATTTCGAGTGAAGCCGGAGAGGTTTGATCAACCTTATCTCCTGCCGGAGCGGCTTCTTTTATCTCATTACAGCCGCTAAGCCCAAATAATCCGGCAGCAATGATCAATGTTATCCACAGTATATTTCGCGTCATTTGTGACTATCCTTTCTTTCTAACTGGTATCACCAAACCCACATCCGGCGGAACATCCCATGAATAATCTAACCAATTCGTCGGCGGCTGCAAATGAAATTCGGAAAAACAACTGTCTCAATAACAGTTTTTTTCAACCGAAAAGGAGCTTGCGAAATTGCGACGGTCTGGGTATACGTAGCATTTTATGTTGTGGAAAAAATAAACGTTTGGGGCCCTTGTGACCCAGCAGGAACAATGTGAGAAATGCCTTCAACGACAAAACTGTCAGTCGGTCTATAAACGACTGGGTGGCTCGAAGGGACCGAATGTGATCGGGGCGGCAATATTGGCGTTCATCGCCCCGATTGTTATATTTATTATTGTACTGGCAATTAGCGAGAAACTCCTGATTCAGACGATTGCTTCCGAGGCGAAGCGAACCGCGACAGCGGCAGGACTGGCTCTGACGGGTAGTTGTCTATGTATTGGGATTGTTTGGGTAATCAGGCATCTATGCCGCAACAGTGGCGGAAAACGATCCAGGCGGGTATTGGATGGCGATAGAAATTAAAAGCAAACTGACTTTTCCCGGCGGGGTGCACCCTCCGGAATATAAGGAGATCACCGAGAATTGCGCCATCGAAGTGATGCCCTCGCCCAAACAAGTGTCCGTTCTACTGGGCCAGCACATCGGAGCGATCTGTAAGCCCACGGTTGCCAAACGAGACAAGGTCCAGGCCGGTCAGATAGTGGGAGATTCAGATGCCTTTGTCTCAGCACCGGTACATACACCGGTAACCGGCACGGTGAAAGATATTTCTCTCCAATCACATCCGGTTCTAGGCCGAGCCTTGGCGATACTGATTGAGACGGATCCTGAGAACGATTCCGGCAAGTCGCCAAGTCCGGATCGGTTTGACAAGGATTATGACATTCAGCAATACTCGTCTGAGCAGATCTGTGAAATCACCCGCAAGGCAGGTATTATCGGTATGGGGGGGGCAGGTTTTCCCACACGAGTTAAGATCGAACCCAATCCACGATTGCCCAAGGATCTTCTGATAATCAACGGCTGTGAATGCGAGCCATTCATTACCTGTGATTATCGATTGATGGTGGAATGGACATGGCAGGTGTTGACAGGAATTCGACTGGCCGCTAAAGCTGCCCGGATCGAACGGATCAAGATCGGTATCGAGGACAACAAACCTGATGCGATTGAAGCGATGCGACAAAGCGTCAACGAAAGCGGTCAAGCAGACAAGATCGAAGTAGTTGTCGTTCGAACAAAATATCCCCAGGGCGGCGAACGGCAACTGATCCGTTCTCTGTTGAGAAAACACGTTCCCTCCGGTGGAATTCCTCCGATGATCGGCGTGTGTGTATTAAATATTGCCACTTGTGCGGCTCTGGCCGAGGCGGTGGTCTGTGGTGCTCCACTGACACATCGTGTGGTCACCGTAACAGGTAACGCCATTGATCGGCCGGGAAATTATTATGTACCTATCGGCACGACGATTGCAGATTTGATTGATTTTTGCGGTGGCCTTACCGAAAGAGCCGCCAAGGTAGTCCTGGGCGGACCAATGATGGGATTTGCGATCGCCGATCTTTCCAGACCTATCACCAAAACCTGTGGAGCCCTGACATTTCTTTCACAAGAGATGATCACCAAAGCCAAATATGACCGCCGCGTTACGCCATGTATTCGTTGCGGACGATGTTTGACGGTTTGCCCGGAAAATCTGAATCCGACAAAAATCGCCCATGCCGTCAAAAAAAACCGGCTTGACCTGGCTGAGCAATATTATATGAGTGCATGCATTGAATGCGGCTGTTGCAGCTTTATTTGCCCGGCCAACATTGAACTGACCGGATATATCAAGACGGGCAAAATTTTACAGGCCCGAGCCAAGAAGAAGATACCCGAATAAAAGAGATTGTATGGTCCAATTGGATCGGAATCCGAAGAGGATAAATTAAAATTAAAGATATTTATGCTAAGTAAGATTACAGTTAGTCCTGCTCCGCATATCAGTAAGGCGTACTCTACACGAAGTATCATGCTGGACGTGATCATCGCGCTGACACCGGCGGTGGCAGCGTCGGTAATTTATTTCCGCTATCGGGCCGCCATAATAATTGCAACCTGTGTACTCGTTTGTCTCCTGACCGAATGGCTGTGCAATACAATTCGTAAAAAACCTAACTCGCTGGACGATTGCAGCGCGATCCTGACAGGATTGATCCTGGCCTTATCCCTGCCCCCGGCGATTCCAATCTGGGCGGCGTCAATCGGAAGCATCTTTGCCATCGCTATCGGCAAGATGGTTTTTGGCGGCTTGGGTTCGAACATTTTTAATCCCGCCATGGCAGGCCGTCTGTTTTTAACTGCTTCCTTCGGGGCTCTGATGACGACCTGGACAGTCCCGGCGACAGTCGATCCGGGAATGTCCGCGATCTCGGCTACGGGAACCGAAGCCGTCACGCAGGCAACACCGCTAGCCTGGAGCAAAGAGGCAATCAAAGGAAAGGCTCAGGCCCATGTGGCCAATCAGCAACTGACCGCTTCCTTTCTTGGAAATACCGGGGGATGCCTGGGGGAGACCAGCACAATCGCCCTTCTTCTGGGCGGAATTTACCTGTTGATTAAGCGAACGATCACGTTCCATATTCCCGCGGCTGTGCTGCTGTCGGCCTTTGTGTGCGCTTCCATTGGATTCCTACTCAAATCCGAAGCCTATGTTTCTCCATTGCTGCATTTAACCAGTGGAGGTATGTTGATTTGCGCTTTCTTTATCGCAACCGATCCGGTTACAGCGCCGCTGAGCCAGAAGGGTATGTGGATCTTCGGCGCCGGCGTCGGAGTGGTTACCATGCTGATCCGAATGGTCGGCGAGTACCCCGAGGGAATCATGTTTGCTGTCTTTTTAATGAATGCGGTTACGCCTTTGATAGACCGGTTCTGCAAGCTCAAACCGGCCGGAGGTGTGCCCCATGGATAAGATCCGTTTTTTTATCCGGCAAAGCTGGTTATTAATTGTAGCTTCCCTGTTCTTTGGTGTCCTTCTGGCAGTCTTGAACGCCCAATGGGAGCCAAGGATTAAGGCAAACGAAATCGCCAAATTCAACCGTCGGGCCCTGGCTCTTGTGCCGGATGCTAATTCGTTTGAGGCAATCGGTTCGGACATCACCATCGATCTGGGCAAAGGCCAGAAAACCCAGGTCCAGGTCAAGAAGGCTCTGGATGCCGACGACAAACTGGTCGGATGGGCCTTTACCGTGGAAGGTAGCGGTTTCGCCGACAAGATCAGGCTGGTTCTCGCCGTGGATACGAAATTCAAAAAACTCAAGGGATACGACGTTTTGTTCAGCAACGAAACGCCGGGATTTGGCGATAAGATCAAAAAAGACTTTTTCAAAAACCAATTCCATGGCGCCCCTGTTAAGGAGTATACCCTGACCAAAATCGGCGACGACAAAGCGATAGACGACCAGATCGTGGCGATCAGCGGCGCTACAGTTTCGAGTGAAGCGGTCGTCAAAACCATTAACACCTATTTAATACAGGTACAAGAAGGACTGCGGAAACAAGGACTCATCGGCGATGGCCAATAACGAAGGCAAAACAATATCGGCACAGAATGTGCTGCTGGCCGGACTCTGGCGGGAAAATCCGGTGTTGCGGCTGTTACTTGGGATGTGCCCGACGCTGGCGGTTACTGCCGCAGTCAAGCCTGCATTGACAATGGGATGCAGTGTAATCTTTGTTCTGATATGTTCGAATATCGTAGTCAGCCTGATGCGTAACCTACTCAAACCCCACCTCCGGATTCTGATGTTTACCCTGACCATCGCCACATTTGTAACTATTGCGGATCTTTTCCTTAAAGCGTTCCAGCCGGATATGAGCGAGGCTCTGGGGCCGTATATCCCTCTGATCATCGTAAACTGTATCATCATCTGTCGGGCCGAGGCCTGTGCCAGCAAGAATGGCCTGTTTATCAGTATTGTTGACGCCATCGGAATGGGAGTGGGTTTTACCTTAACCCTTTGCGTGCTGGCGGCGATTCGCGAACTGCTGGCGACGGGAATGATCTTTGAGATTCCGGTCCTGCCGACGGCTGGGGATTCCGACGGCTGGTTTGTACCCTGGGCGGCGATGGGAATGCCGGTTGGAGCGTTCGTTACTCTGGGATTGCTGCTGGCCGGGGTGAACCTGATCACACGAAAGGGAAGGAGGTAATATATGGAGACATTGCAGGTCTTGCTGTTGGCCTTCGTTTCGATTGTGATCGTGAACAACCTGGTGTTTACCAAGTTTCTTGGGATCTGCCCATATCTGGGCGTATCAGGCCGTCTGGATATGGCCTTCGGTATGGGTTGTGCCGTAACTTTTGTGGTAACGTTGGCAGGGACTCTAACCTGGATGATTAATAATTGGGTCCTGGCAATCCTGCACCTGGAAGTAATGAAGTATGTCTGTTTCATCCTGGTAATTGCCGGGGCTGTACAGCTAGTGGAAATGTATCTACGTAAATTCTTCCCATCGCTGTATGACAGCTTTGGAATTTTCCTGCCGCTGATCACGACCAATTGCGCAATACTTGGCTTATGCCTGTTTATCGATCTATGGAGCATCAAGAGTCTTTTGGAGACGGTAGTGCTCAGCTTTGGGGCCGGGATCGGTTTTACTATGGCAATCTGCATCATGGCCGGGATTCGTGAGAATCTGGAACTGGCCGATGTGCCTGTATGTCTACGCGGGGCTCCGATCACACTGATCACTGCCGGATTGTTGACACTGGCGTTTATGGGATTTGCCGGAATGATTCGATAGGTATCGAAACGAATGATGACAATACTTGCCGAAATTACGGAATTGTGGCAGCAGGCCGGTCTGGCTGCCGTAACGATGGTCGGACTGGGAGCGACCTTTGCACTGGTTCTTCTGATCGCCAGCATTAAGCTCAAAGTGCAGGTAGATCCAAAGATCGAACAAGTATACGAAGCACTGCCGAAAATCGACTGTGGCGCATGCGGCTTTGCCGGCTGCAGCTCCTACGCCAAGGGTGTAGTAGCCAATCCGGAACTGCTGGGCAGATGTTCTCCGGGCGGGTCGGAAGTAGCCAATAAAATCGCAGCTATTCTTAGTCTTTCCATGGGGCAAAGTTCTGTTCCGGCCCGGGCAGTGGTTCATTGCCGCAGTCATACCGAAGACAAAGAATTTTATGCATCATATACTGGCATCCCAAGCTGTACGGCCGCTAATGCCGTTGCCAATGTACAGGCTTGTAAGTTCGGCTGTTTGGGATTCGGTGATTGTGTACAGGCCTGTAAATTCGACGCGTTGCATATGATCGATGGTCTGGCAACAGTGGATTACGAAAAATGCACTGGCTGCACCGCTTGTGTCAAGGCTTGCCCGCGGAACTTGATCGAGATGGTCCCGTTTACGCATGAGAACATGATGGTGGTCGCCTGCCGAAGTCGTGAAAGCGGAAAAATAACCCGGTCCATGTGCAAAGTGGGCTGCATCGGCTGCGGACTTTGTGCCAAACAGACCGATCTGTTTACTGTCCAGGATAATGTCGCACGGATGGCATACGACCGCTACGAGCCGGACCAGGCTAGTGAAACGGCCATGTATAAATGCCCCACCGGCGTGATCGTCTTTCGTGGAAAAAATGCTCCCGAGCCCCGTCCTGCCGGAGAAAAACCGCAGACCGCCAAAACATAATCTCGAAACGGCACTGCTACACTGTTTTCAATGCTGTTTTCGGCTCCTTTATCCATCCCGCAATCCGAAAAAGTACGGTATCCGACTGTAACAGTTAAGTTTGATCGTGGTTTAGACGATGAAAAGTATAAAGGGCGGAAGGGGTGCGCCTTTGTATGGGAGACAAAAATGCTGATTGGTGCGGTGGGACAAATTGGGACGCCGGGATATGTATTGGTGCGGTTTTTGCATCAAGGCGATCCTGATACACCGGTCGAACCGGTTAAGTCTGTTGAACCGGTCGACCAGGGTTCAGTCCAGGAAGTGGCCTGGCTGGAGGCCCTGGCTTCAGCGGCGAATTATGTCAACACAGTCCGCTTCCAGAAACTCGATGCTGTAGAGACGGAATCCTCAAGTAATTCCTATAATGTAGACAGGAAAAATCGGATTGAGCATACTTACCGGCAAACCAACGACCGGGTTACCCGGCAGCCGTCGTACCAACAAACAGGCCAAGACGGGGTATCTGATGAGAAGGAAACGACTCCGTCAGACGCCGGATCGGAAACTGATTCTTACGAGCAAACATTAAACCGTCTGGTCGATATAATCCATAAACACGTTTCTGATGCGACTCTTTTCGGAAATTTGTCCGCCCAGCAGATCGAAATCCTTTCTCAACTGCAGGATCAGATCACCGATACCCTCAACCATGCCGCCGATGAGTTTTCGCGATCGGGATCAACTCGACCGATAGCATTTCTGGATCATCTCCAGGATGCGGTGGATCGAACAAGCCGGTATATGCAAACCGGTGTGGACCGCGGTTCAATCGAAGCGCATTCAGCCCAAGCGATCAAGCTTGCACTGGACACCGAACCCACCAGTCTGGAAACGCTACGGCAAGCCTTCGACAGCGAAGTTGCCCGGCTTAGAAAGGCCTTGGATTCCGGCACAACAGAACCTGCACAAGGACGAAAGCCTACTCGAACAGTCCGTCCTGGTCAACGCCTCCGCGCTTACAGGGATTTCCCAGCAAACACCTCCATATCCAGTGAAGGCCCTATTCAACTCAATGCCGTAGCATAACTCATCCGGCAAGCCGTGTCTCCGCTGTAAATGCACAAGGAGGAAAATGATTCAGCTTGAAGCCAGGAAGTATACTGTTTGGCCTTACAATGAGCAAAGATTACCGGGAATTGGAGCCGATGTTTTTCGTGGCGGAAGGATCAGATATGAAGTAGCGTCTGCAAATTGTTATGATTTCCTCGAGTCGTACCGGTTTTGCCAGATAATCATCACAACCGGCTTTCATACATTTCTCACGGTCTCCTTTAAGAGCATGTGCCGTAAAGGCAATGATCGGAGTTTTATCACCATTTTCCCTTAGAGCTCGAGTCGCTTCATAGCCGCTCATTACAGGCATTTGCATGTCCATCAGGATCAAATCAAACGACTTTTGTTGAACCACTTCCAACGCTTTTTGACCATTGTCAACAAGTACGACTTCAAGCCCGAGACGCCGAAGAATGGATTGGATAAGAATCTGGTTGGCGGAAACGTCTTCCACAACCAATACATGTCCGGAAAAGTGCGTGTATTCTGATTCTGTTTTTTTTTCATAGTGTATCGGCTTTGTGTTTTGCTCTAATGACGGATCGCCGTGATCCTCAGTAACCAGAGGGATCCGAAAGGTAAAAACCGACCCTTCATTGAGCCTGCTTGAGACGGAAACGGATCCTCCCATCAATTCCGCCAATCGCCGTGTAATCGTCAGGCCCAGACCGGTTCCTCCGAATTGTCGAGAGGTTTTACCATCGGCTTGTGTGAAGGAATCAAAAACCGCCTCCAAACGCTCCGGAGCAATACCGATTCCCGTATCCTCGATATCAAACCGAAGAAAGGCCTGATTGTCGATTTGTTCCAAAGCCACATCTGTATATACATGTCCCTGTTCGGTAAACTTAATCGCATTCCCGATAAGATTGACCAGACACTGTCGGAGCCTCAACGAATCGGTAACAATTCGGTCCGGCACCGCTGAACTACGATGGATCGCAAAACGAATGGATTTTTCTTGTGCCCGAGGATGAAGCATGGATCCAATCGTATCCAGAATCTGTGACAGATTACAGGATTCGTATTCGATCTTCAGTTGACCGGCTTCCACTTTCGATAAATCTAAAATGTCATCGATAATGCCTAAAAGATTCTGTGCACTGGATTGGATGGTTTCCACATAATCGCATTGAGAAGGATTCAATGGCTCTTCAACCAGAAGATCGCTAAACCCAATAATCGCGTTCATGGGGGTACGTATCTCATGGCTCATATTGGCCAGGAAAAGACTTTTGGATCGGTTGGCTTCTTCCGCCGCGATTTTGGCCTGGCGTAATTGCATTTTCGTTTCATGTTCGAGTGTAATGTCATGCACCAGGGACGCTATGCCAACCACACAACCTTCCCCATCGACAAGTGGTGTATCATACCATTCACAAACCAGTATATGGCCATTTTTTGTCCTGTTTTCGATAATGCTTCGCGTCCCTCCATGATTTTTCAACAGATCGCTCCATACGGCAGAAACCTTCTCGCATTCGTGATCCGGTACAATCAGTTCCAAACCACACCGCCCGAGAATTTCGGGTTTGGAATATCCAAAAATTCTTTCCGCCGCGGGATTCCATCGAATGACTTCGAAGTCCATATTCCATTCGACTACACCAAGCGGAGTCTGGTCGAAGTGCAAAGACAATCGTTGTCCCGATTCCTGCAGTTCCGCATGAGCCAGCTCCAACTGATCCAACATCCTGTTGATACCATGACCCAGTCGGCCAACTTCATCGGTTCCCATGTTTTGAATACGGTCGGATAGATTACGCGAACACGAGATACGACTCAATTCCGAGCCCAGTTTATCAATCCGTGACAGAACAATCCATCGCAAGATCGTATAAATCGCGATCAACGTAACAAGAATGACTCCGATGACGGATAAGAACGCGAATGCAATCGTAACCTGCCCTTTGGCCAGAATCCTAGCCGGCACTTTAGCCTCCAAAAGAAAGTTCGATTGGCCGTGGATATCGGGCATTATCGTATAGATCTGCAACATATGATCGGGGCCGGATTGTATCAGATGTTTACAACCGGATCGTAACTGATCTAATCCCCTCTTTTCCAGTGAACTATAACCGGTCTTTAAATCAAGCAACGCGAAAGGCACCCGGATTTGTTTCGAGAGCCCGGCAACCTCGACATCATCAAGAAATCGTCCCATAATCAAAGTGCCGTGAATGAGCCCTTCGCCGTTGCTGTTTATTATGGGTTTGGAACAGAGAAGCATAGGGGCAATGCCGGTTTGGAGGATTCCTTCAATACTGCTTTCCAATGAGTCATGCCGCAGGAGCCAATCATAATCATTGGTGAATTGATCTGTTATGTACTCGTCTTCAATAGAGCACTCATTCCTAAAATCATATACTCTACCCCAGATCGGCTTTCCCCTGGTGTCATAGAAAAACATGAGGTTTAATCGGGCTCCGACAAAGGTTTCATCCAGGAGGTTGGCTTGAACATATGGACCTTTCGTGTCTTCTACAAAATGACAGGTATCATCCCATTGAGACCAGTCTTTGGCCAGAGTGCTTAAATGATAAATTTCACGATGGATCGCATCTTCGCAGCGATGGAGGTCCTTTACCGCTTCCTGTTGTTGAAGCTGCTCAAAGCCGGGAGTTATCACCAAACGTTGAATTCCATACTGAAGAAGCAGATAAAATCCCAGCACACACATCAAGCCAAACAGAACTTTTACTCGCAATGATAAGGTCATTCGGTATATCCCCGCTAACGATCTTCACAAGTGCCTAACCGGAACCCCCAACACAGAAAGTCTGTGTTCAATCTTTCACCCGATTTATCGACTTGTAGATGGTCGGGCTTAATTCCTATCTATCATTTAGGCGGTTCAACAAACGCACTATAGAAGAGCCTTTATCGGCGTTCAGACCACAGATTTTAGTATAAGATGGACTTATGCATGAAATGACACAGTACTACGATTTGCATTGCCTGAATCAACTTGAGGTGGTAGAATACATGTTTAATGTGATTGTGAAATGTATATTGTGGAAGGCATTCGTTATGGCCCGTGTTCTCAGTTGGTTTGTACTGAGTATAACGTTTATAATGGTTTTTCCATGGATTTCAGTCTGTTCGGGAGACCAGACAAGGATCATTGTACTGACCGATATTTCCAATGAACCCGACGACGAACAATCGATGGTTCGATTTCTGGTCTATTCCAATGAATTTGAGGTGGAAGGGCTGATTGCAACCACCTCTGTCTGGCTACAGGACAAGGTGGCTCCGGAAAAGATTCTCGAGCGAATTGAGGCTTTCGGGAAGGTACGAGAGAATCTGCTAAAACACGCACCGGGTTATCCAACAGTGGAGCAGCTCACCTCCGTGGTCAAGTCTGGCCGACCGGAATTCGGAATGAAGGGGGTAGGTGCCAATAAAAGCTCTGATGGTTCTCGACATATCATCAATGCGGTAGACAAAAAGGACAAGAGACCGGTTTGGGTAACGGTCTGGGGTGGGGGGAACTGTCTGGCCCAGGCTCTCTGGGATGTTAAAAATTCGCGCAGTACCGACGAAGTGGATAACTTTGTCTCCAAACTACGGGTCTATTCCATTTCCGATCAGGACGATTCCGGACGATGGATGCGGCTGACTTTTCCCAAGCTGTTTTACATCGTCTCACCCAGCAGTGTGGATCATTACGAATATCACAAGGCTACATGGACAGGGATCAGTGGAGATCGATTCTATAAGAACGGGCCCATGCATAAATTCGCTCTGGTAGACAATCCCTGGCTCGAAGAGAATATTATCAAAGGACATGGCCCCCTCGGACAATTGTACCCTCAGTTGGAGTATATTATGGAAGGAGATACTCCTTCGTTTCTGGGATTGATCGATAATGGCCTGGGCAGCCATATCAATCCGTCATATGGGGGCTGGGGGGGCCGATACATCCTGCATCAGACCTATGCCGAAACCCGGCCGATCTGGACGAATGTTCGAAGCTCGCGCGATACGGTAACGGCAGATAATGGTATCACAGAGACGACCGATCAAGCCACAATCTGGAGATGGCGTCAAGCGTATCAGTATGATTTTGCCGCAAGGATGGACTGGTGCGTGACAGATCCAAACCAGGCCAATCATAATCCGATTGCCGTGGTGAACGGTCTCGATGGCAAGGAAGTGATCCACATCAGTGCTGAGCCGGGCGTGAAAGTAACTCTTTCGGCAGAAGGTTCAAAGGATCCGGATAGTAACACCATTACCTATCTTTGGTTCCCTTATCCGGAAGCGGGAACAAGCAATAAAACGATTCAGTTGACGGGACCGGATACTCCGACAACAACGCTTGTAACACCTCAGGATGAGACGGGCAAGACCATCCATATCATTCTTCAACTCCAGGATAACGGCGAACCGAATCTTTTCTCGTATCGACGAGTAATCCTGACAATACAGGCCGGGGAGGAATCTAAAGAAAAACCGTCCGAGAAAAAACCGGCCACCCCGGACAGTTAATCATGTCTAAACCTTAGTACCCTAAAGTCCTTTTATTCTAATAAGACACTTTGGCAGTCCGATATTTCCTGTGGTTCTCTTGAAAAGGTTATCTGAAATCGTATAATACGATCAAAGGTTTTTACCTTATGTAAGAGAGAGGGGTGTGTCATGCATAAAAAGAACTATGTTTCGTTTTTTTTGTTATTCTATTTCAGTTTCTTGTTCTTCTCTCGTTCGGTTCTTGTTTCTTCTCCCATGCATTTTCCCCGGGAGGATTGGCTTCAAAGTTCTCCCCAAGAGCAAGGGATTGACACAGCTTCTCTTCAAGAAGCAGTGAAGTATCTTACTGCCAATTCCGGTCGGGACGGCGTTCGCGAATTAGTGATCATTCGAAATGGGGTACTTATTCACAAGGGGGACAACATCGACAAGGTGCATGGCGTCTGGTCTATGACCAAATCTTTCACAAGCACGGTGCTGGGTCTGCTAATTGATGACGGCAAGGCAACTCTGGACACTCAAGCAGTCGACATTGTACCTGACATGAAAGACCACTTTGCCGATGTCACCTTGGAACACTTCACAACGATGACCAGTGGATATCGCGCGCAAGACGATGAACCCAAAAATGGATATACACACGGCCCCAGTTCCACTCCTTTTCTTACCGGTGATCCCCTGTTTGCACCGGGCAAGAAATATGCCTACTGGGATTCGGCCATGAACCAGTTTGGAAATATTCTCACGCAGATTGCCGCAGAAAAGATCGAAGATCTTTTCAAGCGTCGGATTGCTGATCCCATCGGCATGAATCCTACCCAGTGGAGCTGGGGCGAATTTACCATTACCAATGGGATAGCTATCAACGGAGGTTCGGGCAACAGTAATAAACACATCCAAATCTCGGCCCGACAGATGGCCCGGTTCGGGCATTTGTTTTTGAATCGAGGTTTTTGGGACGGCCTGCAATTAATCAGCGCCGACTGGATCGATCAGGCTACGCAAAACCATGTCCCGGTGTCTATGCCCTTGGGCCATTTTGAGAGCGGAATCGACGGCCGCGGTGTTTATGGATACAACTGGTGGACCAACGGAATTTGCCCGGATGGCGAAAGACTGTGGCCGGAAGCACCGCCAGGAACGTTCTCCGCATCGGGGTATAATAACAACAAGATGTTTGTTATTCCCGAATGGCAAATGGTTATCGTCCGTCTTGGCATGGATCAATCGGATAAAACGATCGACAACAAAATCTGGAGCCGGTTTCTGGGCATGATCGGGCAATCTATCACCGGCGCTCCAGGTCCATTGTGCACCCATCCGTCCAATCCTCGTTATTTTACCGATGGAAGCGGCAAAGCGGTGTATTTAACCGGATCGCATACCTGGAATAATCTACTGGATATGGGACCGACAGATCCTCCACCCGCTTTCAACTTTAACCAATATCTCGATTGGATGCAGGATTATCATCATAACTTTATCCGGCTTTGGACTTGGGAACCGGGGACATGGAATACTAAAAATAATCGACGGGATGCTGTCCATTATGTATGCCCCAGTCCATGGCTTCGAACCGGACCCGGAAATGCGCTGGACGACAAGCCAAAATATGATTTGACGCGATTCGATCCGGAGTATTTTGGGCGTTTGCGGCAGCGAGTAGCCGAAGCAAATCGTCGAGAGATTTACGTGTCGATCATGTTGTTTGAAGGCTGGGCCATGCAGTTTTCTCCCGGAGCATGGCAGGGTCACCCATTTCATAAAGACAACAATATCAATGGAATCAACGGGGATAGCAACGGGGATGATAGAGGTCTGGAAATCCACACCTTGGCGGATAAAAAAGTTTTATCTCTTCAGCAAACCTATGTCCGTAAGGTCATTGATACACTGAATGACCTGAACAATGTTCTATACGAAATCTCCAATGAAAACCATCCCCCTTCCACCGCATGGCAGTATCATATGATACGCTTCATCAAAGAGGTGGAGATATCTAAACCCAAGCAGCATCCAGTGGGTATGACATTCCAATACAAAGGGGGATCAAACCAGACACTCTTCGACAGTCCGGCTGATTGGATCAGCCCGAATCCGGAAGGTGGATATCGTGACAATCCGCCTGCGGCTGAAGGAAATAAGGTTATCCTGCTCGATACGGACCATCTCTGGGGCATCGGGGGGAATGCGACATGGGCCTGGAAAAGTTTCCTTCGCGGGCACAATCCCCTCTTCATGGATCCTTATGACGGATTGATTTTAGGGGGGCGTTTCGAAGAACAATATGAACCATTGCGGCGAAGCCTTGGAGCCACGCGTTACTGGGCCGATCGAATGAACCTGTCCAGGATGCAGCCTCGCCCGAATCTTTCTTCCACGGGATATTGCCTGACCTGCCCGGCAAGAGAATATCTAATCTACCGACCGGAGGGAAATGGGCCAATCACGGCACAGATTGCCCCCGGGTATTACACCGTAGAGTGGTATGATCCCGGCAAGGAACAGATGATCAAGAAAGACCAAATGGAGACATTTTCCGGACAAACGGCTTTCGCGTCTCCAATCGATGGGGCGATAGTACTCTATCTTAAACAACATGAATAAAGGAGTCAGTCATATACAGGAGGTTGCTATATGAGAAAAATCAGGAAAACAATACAACTCATGCTTGTCTGTTTAACAGGAATATATACTACAACAACGGCAATCGTCCCGGAAGACATGATTGTCTTCAATGACAATGGAGGCTGGTGCTGGTTTCAGGATGAGCGGGTAATTCTTCATAAGGGCATGCTCATCATTGGTTCAGTAGCCGACATAGATGGCACAGAAGGGCAGGCACGGGATGGAAACATCGAGGTAACCACGTATAATATAAAGAATCGACAGTTCCTGGGCCGGCTTGTTCTGCATCCGCATCTTCAGGCGGACGATCATAATACACCGGCGTTTCTGGTTTTGCCCAACGGTCACATCCTGGGCATGTATGCCAAACATGGAAACGACAAACTGGCCCGTTATCGCATAACCAAACGAGCTGGGGACACATCTGTCTGGCTGCCGGAGAAAACCATAGAGCGGGAAGACGGTGTCACTTATTCCAATCTGTTTTGTCTGTCTGACGAGAATCATGACCTGGGCCGGATTTATAACTTCTATCGGGGCGAAAACTGGAATCCAAATTTTATCATATCGGATGACAACGCACGATCCTGGAGATATGGAGGTCACCTGTTTGTCTTCAACGGAAGACCCTATGTAAAATACACTTCCAATAATATGGACACAATTCACTTTATCACAACCGAGCATCATCCCCGAGATTATGACACCAGTATCTATCATGCTTATCTCCGAAATGCCAAAATATACCGATCGGACGGTACATTGATCCGGCCTATTGAAGGCGGTCCGATCCAGCCTGATGAGGCAACCCGCATTTTCAAAGGAGATAAGAACAACGTTGCATGGACGATAGATATGCACCTGGACAAGGATGGCAGTCCTTATATCGCTTATTCCGTGCAAAAGAATGAGAATCCGGATGATCTTCGATATCGTTACGCTCGATGGGACGGCAAGCAATGGAACGACTTCTTTCTGGCCTATGCAGGTACCCGACTGTATGAAACGGAAGCCGACTACAGCGGCCTGGTCGCTCTGGATCCGAGTAACCCCGATGCACTGTATATCTCCACGGATGCTGATCCGATAACGGGCAAGCCATTGGTCAGTGCCCTGGATGGAAAACGACATTATGAAATTCTCCGAGGTACAACACAGGATTGTGGTACAACCTGGACCTGGACACCGATTACTCAGGATTCCGACGTGGATAACCTTCGCCCCATCGTTCCTATCGGAACACCGACCGTACTGCTTTGGCTTCGCGGGACTTACACAAGTTATACAGCTTTCGACCTTGATGTTGTTGGCATCATCGAACCGTAGAAGGACTTGGGACGATTTGAATTTGGACTGGTAAATGCAATATTGATACTGCTTTGTGCAGCCAATAGTATCGTTTTACATCTCAAAATATCCAATATCACTGCCTGCAAGACGGATATAACTGTCATTTAGCTTTGGAAATTCATTCGAACGGAAGTGACAATCAGAACTCCGGCAAGGCAGGATCATTGTTTGCGGTGATGGCGACGCCTTCGATCTCCACAAGCCACTTCGGACGGCAGACTGGCGCAGCCAACAGGATACATGGAATATCCGAAACCACATTGTTCAGGTAATCCCGCACGACCGGGGCGTCGCTCAGGTCACGTAAATAGACCAAAACATACATCAGATCGCTGAGTTTGGCCCCTCCATCGGCCAACAGAGCGGCCGTATTTTCAAATGCCCTGGCTGTTTGTTTCACCACATCGCCGACATGTGTTACATCGCCGTTCTTATCGATACTGGCTGTTCCGGATATGTGAAAATGCATACGGTCCTGGAACGCGATCCGTGTGCCCCGCTCGAATGTAACGTTATAGTCAATCGTATCGCAGAGATAATCGTACGCCTTCAAATAATACAATTGGTTCGGTTGCAATCCCAATAGCGACAGGGCATCCAGAGAAACCAGTGTATGGGCATTGGAGCCATGACCTTCAATACCGGTACTGGCGATAAAATGCGTATCAGCGGTCAATCCGTGACGGGCAAAGAAATCCCGTCGTGCATTGACCATCCCCTTGTAATTCCGGTCCACATCCCGAACATATACCCATGTTCGCACAACATTCTCAGCCAAAGTGGCATCGTGCCCGGCCAGAACATTGATAAGTTGTTGAAACAGGACCTCGGTTTGTTGGCTGGAATTTCGATTACCATCGACCTCAGCCAGGTTGGTAAACCACAATTGACTGATCCCGTCACGCTGAATGAGGATTTGTTGATTGGAGACAGCTTCTTTTTGCAAGGGTGTTTTGGACGCGATATGATAGGCGAACATGGCGATTTTCGAGCCGTTTAAAGGGGGTTGCTGAATAATCGAGGCAGCTACTTTTTCCTTACTCGCCCCATCGCCGCAGAGAGGCGAATTCTTGAGAAGTTCGACCTGATTATTGGCATCACTGACAAAGAATCGACGGTAAACAGCGGAATTACCATCCAGCCCTAGTTCATCCATGGCGCCGAAGTACTCTTGTTCCATGATACGTAAGGCCTGTTCGAACGGGGTGGATTCAGCGCCTTCCACAAACAGGAAACATTCATCACTATCCCGTCCGGATACAAATCGCCGTTCCTGCACCCGCCCCCGTTTGAACACCGTGATTTCGCTCATTCACATTTTTCCTGCAATTGTGTCAATTTCTCCTCCCAGACCCCTTATCCATTCGTTCGGGACTTCAGACGCTCATAAAAGCCGTTTTACTGCATCAAGCTTTATAAAACGCCAGTTTATAAATCGGCTTTTTTTGCCGAAGATATTTTCGCTCATAATTAGTCCCTACCCATTCTCCATCCCGAGCTGCTGCCGTCGGGACAAACCGGGTCGGTTTCAGTCGCCAGTACCCACTTGCAAGCTCCTGACGGATTTGTTCGAAATAATCAGAATGGTCCGTGACAAACTGAATTACCCCTCCGGGCTTGAGAACTCGCTGCAGCTCAGAAATGTTTGATCCCTGGAAAAAACGCCGTTTATGATGCCTTTTTTTGGGCCAGGGATCGGGGAAATAGATATGAAAAACGTCAACGGAGGCCTCCGAGAGGTACTCTCTTACAAAAGTAGCCGCATCGATCCGGACCATCCGGACATTATTCAATCCCCACCGTCCAATCCTGTCCACTGTATAGCGATAGTATTTATTGGCCCATTCAATACCAAGAAAGTCCATCTGGGGATGATTCCTGGCTTGGGCAAGCAGGAATGTGCCCTTGCCCGAACCGATTTCTATTTGGATTGGGGCAATCCGTCCAAACATGGCCTCAAAATCAATCGGTTCACCTGGAACCTCCAAGTGGACTGAAACACCTCCATAATCCCGTAAAACACGTTTTTTCATGTGTACCAACATAAAAAAAGACTCCATCCAGGCCCCGACGCCTGTGGAATGCCAATGGACGCCCCAATGGTTCGGAAAAAATAACCAACCCTATACAACATCTTATTCTGCCATAATTTCCGGCTAAAGTCAAGCCCTATGGTATCCGACAGGAAATACTAGAACTCCGTCACTATCCCATCGTAGAAGTACGGGCTATGGATGGGAATGGCCGACATAACGAAAGGTCCGATAAAATGATACGACCTATCATTACTTTACGACGCGTACGCATCATAGTGGATATTGACACCCAACGTGATTTCCTCGTCGCAAATGGTAAGATGTGCACTAGAAATCACCCGGTTGTTTTAGCGAATATCCGTCGTCTCACGGCCTGGGCTCGTCTGAAGAACATTCGTATGATTTCAACTGCTCGGATCAATCCCAAGGATCATTCTCGTCTGGATTTCTGTGTAGAGGGAACCCCGGGGCAGGAAAAAGTGCCCTATACGATTCGCAATCGACATATCTCATTCGCTGCGGATGGGTGTACCGATTTACCGAGAGATATCCTGCGACGGTATGACCAGATTATCGTATCCAAACGATGCGATGACCCCTTCGATGAACCCAGGGCCGATCGAATCCTGAGTGAATTGAAGGTAACCGAATTCATCGTATTCGGCGTCTTAACCGAATGTTCGGTTAAAGCAACAGTGTTGGGATTACTGGCTCGCAGACGGAATGTGACCGTTATCACGGATGCTGTCGGATATTGCGATAAAGAGACGGCCGATATTGCTCTACGGCAAATGGAAGCCAAAGGGGCCAATATGATCGACACAAAGACCGCTCTGGGGGCAAGCCATCTTCATATGGTCGGGGCCTGTGATTGCGATATGTGCCGTGGAAAATCAAGCTGTGATTGTCGTGTCCGAGCATAGGATGCATCCAGACCCATAGAAGTAAAATCAATTGTTTTTCGGACTCGAATTTCCTCGACATTTCATTTTGTATCTCCCGATTATCGCCGTCGATCAATTGGAAGTGGATCTTCCACATATTCGATTTCTGTTGTTCCGTAAAAGATTTGTCCGCTTCGCAGTCGACCTGTGATCGTAAGTACAATAGGCATTTCCGAGGGGGTAATACCATTAGAAAACACATGCAGGTCGAATGCCGCCTGTAATCCGATCACACCGTCATCGGTCATGTTCGTCATAACCATGGTCGATTCCTGGCCTATGGTTTCCAATTTCATTGGCATTTTGAGATCCACCTGATCAATCGGAATGTCTGTCAAACGGAAATAAGCCTTCAGCCATCGATCCAGGGTGCCTGCCTCGATTCGACGAGGAGTACAGACCATTGACAACTCGATGGCCTCCATTACAGTCATAGTCACCTGACTTGGCTGTGATTGATCCATTCCGTTGCTAACGATCAGTTGGAAGGTATATTGCCCCGGTTCCGCATTCAACTCAGGCTGGACTTCCGTGGATATCAAATCCTCTCCCAGATACCAGAAATAACTGAGTTCCAAGCCGGTCGGATCCTGTGAGCCGGAACCATCCAATGTGATTGCTGCCGTTCCATTCGATCCGGCAAAGAATATTTGATCCTGACCGGCGTCGGCCACCGGTAGCAGGTCAACCGCAAATTCATAAGCTCCGATATCCACTCGACCACCCAGTACACGCGGTAGTCCAGCATAATCCAGCCAGCCTTCATAGCCATCGTTCGGATATCCTGCATTAAAGCAGGGGGATCCTTCCGTTAGTTGGTAATCGTCCTGACCGGCAAAAAGAGGATTTTCCGAAATATTGCCGTTTTGCCCTGTCAAATCATTAATCCCCTGCCCCCCCTCAAACATGTAGTTCCCTCCCGTATTACCCCAGACACAGTTGTAAGCAAAACTACTTAAATCCGGGTTTTGCCCCTCAATGATCAACAACACACCCCCTCCACTGGATGCGTTTGTAATCAGATTGTTTTTCACTATGGCATTATAGGAATACAGATTGCCTCCCGCTTCATCAGCCGAATTACGATCGATGGTGTTATTAAATGCCCGTCCGCCATAAACAAGAGCCATACCGCCGGCTACTTCATCAGCGGTATTCGCATAAATCAAATTGTTGGAAATAAGCGGATTTCCCATCCAGACTATTACACCTGCACATGCATCAGCAACATTCAAGGTAATAGTATTTCGATCTACATGAGCAGAAGACTCTATACATGCAATACCTCCTCCATAGAGTTCTGATCCCTGCATTGTTCCATTGGCCACAATACGGTTGCAGCAGATCGTCGGCGAAGCCGAAGCACAAAAGATTCCCGCCCCCCAGAATGCCGATTCACCTTGCGCATTGTATTGCGTACCACCGCCGCCACCGGTAATCGTAAAACCGGTCAAGACGGTCTCGGGGCCTTCACCGTTAGTAAAGGTTACAACACTGCCGGTTCCTTGTCCGTCAATGATTGTATTGGCAACAACGGCCGGATTTTCCGGATCGACACTTGTCACGACAATATTCTTGCCAAGGAAATTGATATGTTCTTGATAAGTACCTTCGACCACTACAATCACTTCACCTTCCATTGCAGCATTGATCGCGGCCTGGATTGTATCATAATCGGCAGGGACCTGGAGAGAAGAGCGAATATGCAGATCTACTTGTATTGCCAATGGGCTGTTGACAGCCTGTTCATCGGAAACTACCAGATCACAGGAATAGTATCCCAGCTCCATGCTCGCCAAGCCGACTGGATGAAGCACAATTTCCAGCGCAGTTGATGAGGTGCTGCCACTTGTAGGATTGATCTCCAACCATGGGCAATCTTCGATAATGGTCCAAACCAATCTACCGCTTCCCACATTTTCAATTGTAATTGTTTGATCGGCCGCTGTTGTGCCTGGGCGTGCGTTAAAGGCCACATGGTCTGTCGAAAGACGAATCACCGGACCCGTAATTGTCAGTCTAACGGGAATGCGTTCTCCATTAATCTGTCCCTCTGGATCGGTTGCATCATATACAATCACTTCACAATTGTAAGTGCCCCAGTCCAGGCCGGCGGCATCCACGGAAAGGGCTATAGAATCACTATCGGTTGTCTCACCGGAAAGGTGATCCACGCTTAACCACGCACAATCGTATGCGATGGCCCAATGCAACTGTCCACCTCCTGTATTGGTGATATTCAAATACTGATCCGACGGATTGGCCCCATCGCGGTCGGCGGTAAAATCAAATGCTTCAGGGGAAACATCCAAGGCTGGTCCATGGATGACCAAAGTAACCGATACATGTTGAGGATTATTTACCGCCTGCGGATCACTGATAACCAGATCACAGGCATATTGGCCGGATTCGAGATCATTTGCCTGCACAGAAACCATCACTTGAGAGACGGCGTCTGCTTCCACTTGTCCCGAAGTGACATCCAGCGACAACCATTCGCAGTCTTCACTAATCGTCCAGTTTAAAACCCCCATTCGTCCATTACGAAGCGTCAGCATACGCGGTTCAGGATCCTCCTGATCTAGATTCATTTCAAACGTCAATGACTGTGGACTGATAAGAATAGAAGGTCGGGGATCATATTCATAAGCACCCATGTCAAAGTCAGGCAAATCGCCATTGTTATCGATCTCCGGAACATCATAAGGTCTGTATGCGCCTTCCAGATCGACCGTTACACCCGTATCCATCCCGGCATCGATACAGGGGGAAAGAGGAGACAGCCGGAAATCCTGATCCGAGATAAATTGCGGTTCCAGATTGATATTTCCTTCACCGGTCCAGTCACCCTGCACATTGCTAAATGTAATCGTTGGATTGCTCTCGTAAGAAACGGGCCAGCTATTGCCCCAGATGATACAGTTTCTGATCATTCCGTTACACATCCTCAAGGCACCACAGCCGTCTCCACCGGTGTTAGCCCCGACATTATTCACAATCGTACAATGTTCGATCTGTGCATTACAAGCATTCAACCCGCCGGCTCGGTCACCGACATTACCGGTAATCAGACAGTTTGTGATCGTGCCCTGGCAACCCGAAAGGGCACCACCGGCATTGGCCGTATTGTTTCGAATAATACATTCTTCAATCCTTCCGTTACATGTTGTGACTCCTGCACCGCAAAAAATTGATTCATTGCCTTCAATGATACATCTTCGGATTGTGGATTCAGCACCGTTTCCAATGATTCCCGCACCGCACGAAGTCGTGTTATATCCTCCTCTAAGAGTAAAACCCTCCAGCCGACAGGCGGCGTTTTCCGTACCGGAGAACATGACGACAACACCTGAGCCACCGGCATCGATAATAGTATCTGTGACAGTGTGCCAATTTTCCGGATCGATAGAGCGAAGCGTGATGTTCTTGCCGAGAAAGTCTATGTTCTCACGATAGATTCCATCCGCCACGAGGATCGTATCACCATCTCCCGCCGCCAGAATAGCCGACTGGATTGTACCGTACTCTTCCGGAACATGGTAAATATGCTTGTGAAGAACCAGAGTAACTTGAATGGTTTGTGGACTGTTCAATGCGTTTTCATCGACGATCATGATAAGGCCTTCATATACACCGGCGGACAAAAGAGCGGCATGCGCCCGAATTTCCAGTTGCATTACTTCATCTGTTATCTGTCCCAGTTCGGGTGTAACATCCAACCAATTTCGACTGGATTGTGCCTGCCAGTTTAAAACCTCCGCTCCACAGTTGCGAATAGATATCGTTGCTTCTCCTGTCCACTCCTGCCCTTCCAATCCTTCAAGAACAATCTTTTTGGTAGAAACTGCAATTCGTGAACCTGTCGGACTGAACTCATACACTCCCATATCCACAATAGAAATAGAGTCGGAATCGCCATCCATTTCTCTCATAAGGCCTTCCAGGTCCGTTTCATCTAAACCGTCCGTAATCTCACTAGTCCCTCCATCAATACACGGAGACATCGGCATAATATGATAATCTTTTTCCAGCGCAAAAAGCGGATCAAGGTCAATATTTCCATTTCCTCCACCTCCCGGATAGCAGCTATGGAGAGGCTCAACAGAATTATGTATCACAACCTCCGGCGTATTGCCCCAAATGATGCAATTTACAATCGTTCCGTCGCAATCACGAATTACACCCTCGTCCGGCGCCGAATTACCTACAATCGTACAATTGAGAATGGTTCCATCACAGTTATTTAAGGCTGCACCAACGTTCGCCTGGTTATCGGCGATAATGCAGTTACTGATCCGCCCGGAACATCCTGCCAGGCCACCTCCCAAATAGGCTGTATTTCCTTGTATAATACAGGAATCAATCCAGCCGGCCAGGCTTTGGATACCCCCACCTGCTCCATTGGGCGCTGAATTTCCGATAACAACACATCGACGAATTGTTGCACTGGTATAAAATCCTCTGATTCCTCCACCCGATTCAGAACTGTAACCTCCTGTTATTGTAAAACCTGTCAGTTCACATGAATTGGTTTCTGTTCCTTCAAACAATATCGTGCTGGTTGTCCCGTTTCCTTCGATAATGGTGCTTCGCACAATCGAATCATCTGCCGGATCCAAGGAACTGACCTTAAGATCTTTACCGCCAAAATGAATGTTTTCACGATATCGTCCCGGTTGAACAACGATTGTATCATTCACAGCGGCCGCCTGGATAGCCTGCTGAATAGCATCATACCGCTGCATGGAAGATATATTCTCAACCGGCCCATCTGCAATCGTATAACCATAATCCAGCGTCATCATACGCACATTGCCATAATATGACCAGACCACCCAACGTCCACTGATCACCGGACCGATCCCATATTGACTACCTGCAGGAATCGATACTAAATCTCCGTTGCGGCTGATGGAATAAAATCGTAAATATCCTGATTCGTTTAACACAACGGTATGGCCGTCAATAGCGGGATATTCCTGCCGGCCGCTTTGTACGCACAATCCAAAAGGCTGACCAACTTGGTGGTTGGAAATATCCGCAGCATAAATATCGCCTTGATCATTTTGCTGATCGGTCCACAATACCGTGTTTCCGGAGATAACCGGATCGTATTGACGGCCAGGTTCCAGACAGATTCCAAAGACTTGAATGTCATCCAGGTCCGACAAATCAGCGCCATAAATATTCCCATCTGCTTCAAAAACGAGGAGGTGCCCGTCTATATCCAGCTTACTCGGGACCGTATAAATATTGCCAATTTCCTGGGAGGGGAATGGATCACATCGCCCTACATTTGAGGCGATCGTAAAGAAGATCGGATTGTTCCAATCCGATACGTCAGCCCCTCGAATACTGAAGGGAGTATTGAACCATTTGTTTTCCACATCATTCAAGTCCAATCCTTCATGTTCCAGCCAAACAACCAAATTGCCTGAAATGACAGGCATACCGTAGGAGGAAGTGGAGGTCCCCAATCGCAGAGCTTTTTGTATTCCTGTAGAAATTTTACCCACAAAAACAGACGTATTCACTGGTTCTGAGCCGTAGGGACTTATTCCGGCAGCGGTTCCCGACCAGGCAACGAGGTCTCCGTTAATACTTGGATTTATATTTAATCCGTTGTTACCTGTGAAACGCGTTACAGCAGCGGTTTCATCTTCCAGATCCTTGACCAAAATATCCCAGTGATATCCATTGTCGTAGTAATATCCACTGACTGCTATATTTGAACCGAATAGATCAGGGAATCTCAAGTCATTAAAGCCAATTCCCTCCGCCTCAATATATAAATATCCCTGATCCTGATACGTACTCTCCGGCAAGGCCGTAACCACTCGGACAACGGCCGGTACTCCGGTTTCGAAACCGTCGCTGACGATCAGTTCAAACTCGTATATTCCCTGCTGCTGATATCGAAAAGAGGCTCTTGCCTGGTTTGCATTGATAAGCTGGACTTGCGGACCACTCAGTTGTTGCCAGGTATATGTCAGTGTATCACCCGGATCCGGATCATAACTGTCACTACCATCCAGATAGACATTCCAGTCTCCCCCGCTCACTGGCGCCGTATAAAGAACGTAATTGTCTGTCACGGCCACCGGTGGATGATTCCCCACGACAATGATCACCTGGTCAGGCTCACTGTAGTTTTGTCCATCAAAAACCACCAGCTCAAAACGATATGTTTCCGGCATGTCAGGTACAAATGTGGTTATTGGCGAAGCAGGGCTCGTCAGGTTCACGGCGGGACCGGAAAGCTGTACCCAGGAAAATTCCTGCCGGCTGGCGGCGGCGTCAAAATAACTGGATGATCCATCCAGTGTGACCGCCTGTCCCGTCTGCAGAATATGCAGATCAGGTCCGGCCTCGGCCATAGGAGCATAGTAACCTGGAATTTCAAATGCGCCCATGTCCAGACGATTGGCAAAAACACGTTCATCGCCATCCAGGTCCAACAGACCGATCCGATCCGCCCAATCGAGAGGACATGCATTGACAGAGGGGGAATCTGTCTGGAGTCGGTAGTTTCCATCCGACCGATCCACAAAACGTGGGGATATGGAAATATTGCCGTTATACCCGGTTGCATCGGACATATCCCCGCTTTCAGCATAGTTCATCGGCATGTTATTCCAGACGTTATTATAAACAAACCGATCCCCCATCTCCAGTCGGTGCCAGCCCGACCAGTAAACTCCACTGCCATTTTGAGCAAAGGTAACTATGTTATTGGCTACCAGCGCCTGGCCGGAGACATACAGATTGCCTCCAACATAGGCTGTGTTGTCACTAATGGTATTGTTGATCAGAAAACTGCCTGATCCGATATAGACTCCACCACCGGCATAACCACTCTCATTTGAAACGATCAAATTACAAGCGATGACAGACTGGCTCGATTCGCTGCAGATTCCACCACCATAGTAGGCGATATTGCTCTGTATAATATTTCGCCTGATCACCGCATCAGAATAACGACAATACACTCCCGCTCCATATCCATATAAATAGTCACCGCTGGGACAAATGTTATCTTGAATGATATTGCGTTCGATCGTCGGCGAAGCCTGGTCACAGTAAATTCCTCCACCTCGATAGTAGGTTGCCCAACTACTCGAATTGTCACTCGTTCCCACACCTCCCTGAATCGTCAAGCCTGCTAACCGAGTTTCCGGCCCCTCGCCATTGGCAAACGTAATAACACTCCCATCCAGGCCCTGACCGTCCAGAATCGTCTGCGAGACCATTTCCCAGTTGTCGGGATCTGAACCGGTTACCGTAATACTTTTACCGTGGAAATCGATATGTTCATGATAAATCCCGGGCGCTACAACAATGATATCTCCCTCGCTTGCGAAATCGATGGCCTGTTGAACCGTATCCGTATCCTGCGGTACATAAATATGGCCGTCATAGATATGCAACAGAATCTGGACGATCTGGGGAGTATTATAGGCATCTTCACTCTGTACAACCAACTCGCATGTATGCACGCCCAGAGAAAGATTGGTAATATCTACGCTCAGCGTAATATCATCAATTTCGTCAGTACTATCCCCGGACTGTGCGGAAAGACTTAACCATGGACAATTGTTAACAATCTCCCATTCCAATATGGAACCACCCCGATTTCGCACATGAAGCATCTGATCCGACAGATTCGAAGCGTCATTATAAATCCAAAAATGGATCCCCTGCGGATATACATCAAAGACGGGTACTTCGACAAAAGCTTCATAGGCGCCCATATCGACGACAGCATTACCATCGTTATCACCATCCAACAGTCTGGACTCGCCGGTCAAATCGTTCTGGGCCAGCGGTTCGGGTGCAAACGGTTTGACAGAACTGCGGCTGTATTGGCTCATATCACTTTGTGGAAAATTCGCGTTGTTATATCCTGCGGGAAATCCGCCACCCTGAGAAAGTCCTACGACCAGAGATCGCTGCACAAGAACCGTTAACCACGTGATTCGAATCCGTCCGTCAAAGAACATTTCGATCTGGAACGAGGTTTTCGGTGTATTGTCACAGCATTCCGGAATATTTTCAAATGTTACGGCAACTCGGTCACTTTCCTGTTTCCAGCTTACTTGTCCGTTTCCTGGTGGATACAGATCACACATCATACCGGAAATTCGTTTAAGATTGAAATGAGAGGAAAGGGTTCCGGAAAGATTGTTGTCCCCCTGTTCAAAGGTAACATACCCATTGCTGCCTACATAGAAACGATCATATTGCTGATCAAAAAATGGAATCGTTTTCCCCTGTCCAACCACAACCTGCAGATAATGGTCGTCGCTCAAGCTCAGGTTCTGACCACCCGAAGGACTGGTAAAAAAGGTCGTAGCATCTTCCAAACCTGTCCAATATCCGTTCAATCCGCCGGGAGTAAACGTCACAGCCTTATTGGACAAATCAAACGAATCATCAGAACCGCTTTGGAAAAGTTCGGTAAAATATTCCTCTTCACCACCACCCCAGAGTTCTTCCGGATGATTGGATCCCGTATCAATACAAGGCGAATCCGGCACGAGCTGATAATTGCCCGGAGTTTGCACAAAACCAGGATTGATATGGAGATTACCCAGACCGGGATATTCTTCAGGTATACAACTGAAGACCGGTTTGGAGCCTTCGGAAATCTGATCGGGGCTGTTACCCCAAATGATACAATTAATAATACTGCCGTCGCAGAATCTCAGACCTCCGCCTGCATTAGAAGCCGTATTGTTACTAATGGTGCAGTTGACGATATTGCCATCGCAATTGTTCAATCCTGCGCCATAAGGAGCTGAGTTTCCAACAATCAAGCAATCATGGATTTGGCCTGCACAGCCGGCCAAACCACCCCCCCAAAGACCGGAACTATTATTGACAATCATACAATGAATAATTCGACCTTGACATCCAACAATGCCACCACCTGCACCATTCGCTTGATTATTACGAATAACACATCGGCTAATCGTCGCTTGGGTCTGATTCCCAAAAATACCTGCACCCGGTCCCGTACTATCAGCTCCGGTGATAGTCAAACCCAGTAACTGGGTTTGTTCCTGTTCGTTTCCTAAAAATGTTACAACGGAACCGTCACCGGCACTGTGGATTACTGTTTGAGCTACAACCTGCTGATTTTCCGGATCCGTTGATCGAACAACAATCTGTTTACCTTTGAATTGGATGTTCTCCGTATAGATTCCCGGAGAAATAACGATATGATCATCGGGTTGGGCCACATCAATGGCCTCCTGAATCGTGGTTACATCCACTGGAACACGGATTATTCCTTCGATTGGTTCGGATTGCACTCCCAGACGAATCGGTATTATTCTTGGACTGCCGGCAGCATCGGTTGCGGCAATCACCAATTGACATTCATAGTCTCCAGGATCCAAAGCGGAGATGTCTACACTGAGATTCACGGATTCAATGGAACCGACAGAACTGCCCACTTCCTTGCTCAAGGTTAACCAAGAACATTCTTTTGTAATTTGCCATTCCAGTTGTCCTCCCCCTGCATTGCAAATCTGTAGTTGCTGATCGGCCGGATTGGGCCGATTCTGTATGGCATCAAATGTAAAAGAAGACGGCGTAACAGCCAGCCTTGGTGTTGTTCGGTCAAACTCATAAACTCCCATATCCACAATAGCCTGGCCGCTCCCGTTACCATCCAAAATACGAATCGCCCCATCTAAATCGGTTTCGGATATATCTCCCGTCGGAGTATTGGTTCCCGTATCAACACAGGGTGAACCGACTACGGGGCGCGGATCCGTTAAAAAGGCTAATTGCGGATCATCCCCGATATTGCCCTGACCGTCCAGATCATCACTCAGACCTTCGATACAGCAATAATTGACGACAGGAACTCCACCGGACAACTGATTATCAAATGAGGTATCCGGCCCTACATTGCCCCACAAGATACAATTGGTCAAGACCGGATTACTCATCTGGTTATAAATACCACCTGTTTTATTCGATGCAACATTATCTATCAGGGTGCAATTGACCAATATAGCTTCGCTGGCATCGAAATTGTAAATCGCTCCACCCCGCTCCGCACTATTGTTCATGAATAAAGCACTCTGAATGATTGGATTACTCAAGTTATCATTACGAATAGCGCCTCCCGTATCGGCTATGTTATTCATAAAACGAGACAGTTGGATCATGGGATTACTGTCATTACGATTGTAAAGTGCTCCTCCCTGTCCAATAGCTGTATTTTCTTCAAATCTGCAATTCTTTATAACTCCATCGGAATCATCATTGCAGATCCCCCCGCCGCCATATGCTGTATTGCCAAGAAAAACACAATGAAGAAGAGTGGCATCACTGGATGCATTGTACATTGCCCCTCCCGCTCCATTTTCCCCGGCACTGTTGTTCTCAAATCGACAGCTTACAAACGTCGGCGAACCGGATCCGTTGTAAACAGCGCCACCGTAGCAATCCTGCCCTCCATTGAGTCGGAAGGTACAATTAACGATAGTCGGGCTGCCGCCGACATTATACAAACCGCTTCCATTACGATAGGTCCCATCCGGCCCTTGTCCATGTCCTCCAATAACGATAAATCCATCCAGAACTGCCGAAGAATCCACCACTTCAGCCGTCACAACATGGAAAACGTTTTCTGAACGACTTAAATCACTTATATCTCCTGTGTCATTGCTGTTCAGATCTCCGCTTAAAATTGTCGGATAGGAAATCGGGTCTCGCTCCTGTATTGCCGCTCCACCGCTGGGAAATCCGCCATAAACCGCCAGACCATTACGTAAAGCAAATGTCGCATCCCGTGTTCCGTTTGATCCGGCAGGTGTATAGGTTCCTTCGGCCACATAAATCGCCTGCAAAGTCGGCAACTGAGCCACTTCGGCAAAGGCATCCTCCAGGCGAACAAACGCATTGGACCAGCTTGTACCCTGGCCCGATCCGGCAGCGGAAGCGTCCACATAAAGTTCGGTTGGCATATCATTATCGACTTCTCTTGCCAGAACGGTTGTTGTTACATATCCCGTCGCCGAAAGGGAGATTGTGCCCTGACCGTTAGCCCAGTCCGAATCCTCAGCGGCTGTAATACGAACCGTCTGTCCCTGAGAATAATTGGTGGAATCAAAGAACAACGTCGAACCGGTCAAAAGGTTCAGGTCGGCGTCACCCATAATGGAAACATTCACTTCAATCGTTCCCCCCGGATCCGCTTCCAGCGCCACAGTAAAGTCTGCGGTTTCTCCTTCCGGAACGTGCAATTCTTCTGTACTGACAAGAATCAATTGAACCGTTCCTTCATAGGCCCCCATATCTACAATCGGCGCCGTTCCATTACCTGTATCGGATGTCAGCGGATCGTCTTGAAAACGGGGTGCTCCTGAGATATCCAGTAAGATACCTTCGGGTACCGCCGTATTATCCCCGGCATCAATACAGGGTGAACCACTGATAAGAACAAATAGATCATCCTCGGTTCCAACAATATCATCGGCGCCGTCCGGATCGGTAAATTGGGGATCGGCTGCAATATTGCCGGCACCTCCCAGTGAGCCGTCCCAGCCTTGTATACAACTATAAGTTACCAGATAAGCTCCACCGGCCAGTTGAGCTATTTGCCCGCCTCCGCTCCCATGGGTATTGTCCCAGAGAATACTATTGGTAACCGTTATACTGCTGCCTCTCCCGGTTGCCAGAATACCACCGCCGACCCCGATGGCATTGTTGCCGCTCATTGTGCAACCAACCAGGATAGGTTTGCCACGAAAATTGAAAAGTCCTCCTCCCTGCATCGAGGTATTGTAAATAATGACATTGTTCACCAGGATCGCGTTGCTGCGGTCCAAGCCGATTGCCCCTCCGGCATTGGCGTTATTTCCTACAATCAAGCATCCGATTAGATTTGAAACATCCGCTTCACCGGTCATATAAGCTGCTCCGCCGGCCTCGGCGGCTACATTGTCAAGAACAATACATTGTTGAACGGTTACATTGCTGTCAACGGTGTAAAAGCCCCCGCCCTGGTTAGCAAAGTTTTTCTCGATCCGGCAGTTTCTTATTTGCGCCTCCGAGGTAAGGCTGAGTACACCTCCGCCACAATTGTCAGGCCAGTCCACCGTCGCAATAGCATAACCACCCATCAGGGTAAATCCGTCAAGTACAGTGGAAGGACCGGTATTGCTTACGTCAACAACATGATAACAGTTGTCGGATCGGGTCGGATCGTCGATATCGACCTTTTTATCGTCATTGCCGAGCAGATCGCCGCTTAGAATAGTCGGATAGAGCAAAGGATTCCTCTGGAACCAATCGGAATCGGATGCGGCAAATCCTCCATAAACCGCCACGCCATCAGGCACTTCAAAAACAGCCTGACGGGGATCCGTCAGGCCACTCGTATCAGGAAGATAAATTCCCTGGGTAACCCACACCTCATCTCCGGCAGTTGATGCAGACAGCGCTTCATCCAAAGTGGGGTATTCTCCGGAAGGCACTCGAAGGATTGCTCCCAATCCCACAGAAGCGAATAAAAAAACACAGGATAATCCAAAAACCGTTTTACGTGCAACCGATACCATTGGTGTCCCTCCTTGCCTTGGGGATTAAGGACTTAAATCATCACCTATTAAACGATTGGCAGACCTATACTCTCACATACATTAGGCTCAGCCATTTTTTTAGACGGTTCAATAGGGTCGATGTTACAAGATTTCAATAGAAATATGTGGACCAAAAACCGCCTCTTTATGTTTACATACGGGTTCCCGGGCCTAAAAACGTATTGAAGGCCCCACCTCCGGTACTATCTCCTCCATAACTGTGATATACAAAATACCCAAAAAAATATGAAAAATCAAGACTTTTCCAGTTCCCCAAGTTGAAATTCGTCCTGAGTGCCTTTTTTAACGAAGGATCCAAATCGTTCAAATGGGGCATTTGACATTGCAAGAATTTCAGGTATTGTAGAACATGCAGCTCAGGAGTTTCATCAAATTGACCCAAAGGAAAAATGCTTATAATACAGATTGCCCCGCGGACAAGAAGGGAGGTGATTCTGTGGCAATGTATCCCGCCGGGTAGATGAAAAGGAATATATAGACATTTTACACAATTCAGAGGAGGTTATTGACATGTCCAAGAGAATATCTTATTGGGTTGTTCTATCTCTGGTTTCACTACTACATAGTAGTCTTCAAGCAGAACCATTCAGCATGGGTGCAGTTGCTGACATCGAAATTGGCAATGATCCATCCCTGTCTCCGGATGCTTCTTCGGAAGGATCAGGCCTGGGAGCACGGAATATACCGGACAGACGGCGAGTCATTCTCCTTCAATATAATCTTTCTCAGGTGATATTCCCCGGTGAGGTCTTTACTAATATCAGTTTCAGCAATTTTGGTCATGATCAGGACGATCCGATCGATGTATACGGTGTGATCGAAAGCCAGGATGATCTTACTCCCGGTACTACCGTAGAAAATCTAACCTGGAACACAGCCCCTGGTGTCCAAAATAATCCGACGCCACCTCTCAATGATCCCGTAGCCCTGGATCTGGCTGATTTAGAAGGCCCTTTGATGACCTTTATCCCACCCGCTCAGGGAGAACGGGCTTCGACGGATATTAGTGATGCCGTGGCGGATTTCCTTAATAGTGATACAGATGGTACGGTTATTTTCCTGTTTGCAATAACAGTGGATGGAAATCAAGCCATTATTCGTTCCAGTGAACACTCCGCAGGAGGTACCCTATTGGAAGGAGAAACGGGACCGGCTCGAGCGGCTTTCGATCCTCAGCCGGGAAAAGGCAGTACAGTCTCTGTAGATTTGACTCAGCTTTGCTGGACTCTCCCGGATCCGAATATTCCCGGAACGATTCTTACCAGTGATGTTTATTTCGGCACGAAAGACCCAAATGAGTCGTTACCGGGCTTCGGGCTTGAGCGAATTACGGCAGAAGAAGGCATTATAGAAACATGTATCGATATCCCGATTGTCCTTGAACAGTTTGAAACGTATTACTGGGTAGTGGATTGTTATGATCCAAGTCTGGGAGAAGGCGAGGAGTTTCTTGCCGGTGTACTCTGGAGCTTTAACACCAACAACGACACTCCTTCCGTAGATGCAGGAGAAGACCAATACGTCTGGCTGAACAATGCAGGCGATCCGGCCACGGCAACAATCCAGATTGACGCCACTGTGACCGATGACGGGCTACCGAGCGGGGCATTATCTGTTCTCTGGTCACAGACCAGTGGTCCGGAGGTCACAATCGATCCTGCCGATGTGGAAGATATCACTTTGGTGCTTCCTGAGACAGGCACGTATCAATTCCAATTGACGGCCGATGATACCGACCAAATTGGTGCAGATACTATCGAGATTATCGTGGCCGAAACGCCCTGTCTTGCCGCACAGGCCATGCCCGGATATGAGCCGATCCTGGGCGATTTTGACAATGACTGTATTGTATCCTTAAACGACTTGGCCGAACTGGCATTGCACTGGCTCGAATGCAACAGTCTGCTTTGTCCATAAGTTGGCACGAGACAATATGAACTGAATAACAACGATAAGACATTTTTTGATGCCCGGTTGTTCCGGAAGGGATAATCGGGCATTACTTTTGATTAGAATTGCCCTGTTGAGAATGATGCGTTTCTTTCATGAGGAAGGTACAAACCAGGGAAATGACAGCGGATGCAAACAGGAGGAAGAATACCGTTCGATAGGCGACAAGGGGATATTGATCGGTTTCGGTTTTCCCATACAGATCAAGGATCTTGCCCAGGAGAGGCATGAAGACAGCGCCGCCGAAGAAGGGAAACAGATTGACCGCACCGACACAGGTACCCGCGATCTCAACAGGGAAAAGCTCTTTCGTGGCAGTGAAACCCATGATCACAACCGCCGACGAGCTGACCGAAAACAGGAAGAACCACGCATAAAGAACAGGTTCCGGCATATCAGAGGGAAAAATACAGAGAAACAGAAGAAGAGCCGCCAATGTGGAGGTACACAGGAGAATGGTTTTTTTCCGGCTTTTCAATACCTTTTCCGAAAGCAGGCCCAGGATTGGGCTGCCGATGATCATGCCCCATGCAATCATACTCAGGACGGCTCCGGCTTGCGGTTTCGTCATGCCGTAGGTATGCATCAGATACGGACCGCCCCACAAGCCCCCAAAGCCGAAAAAAATGCCGCAGTCGAAGAAAAACCAGACAGCAACAGGCCAAAAATATCGTTCAGATACAACCCGTCGTGCTCCTTCCCAGAGGCCAATCTTTGTTTGTTGAGCCGTCGTCTGTGCTTGATGATCGATTTGGGCAATGAAAGGCCAGCCCTTGTCGGAAGGGTTATCGCGAACAATCAGCCAGACCAGCAGGATGAGCAGAACCGTGCAGCCGCCGATCAACTCAAACGAGAGCCTCCATCCAAACCGGGACGCCATCAGGCCCAGCAGCCAGGTTCCCGCCAAGACGCCCGCCCCGCCCATGGCGTTGAGGATGCCCGCCATCAGGGCAAATTCACCCGCGCGGAACCATTGGGCCAGGATTTTCATGGTGGGGATAAAGACCATCGAGACGCCCAGGCCAACCATGATCCGGGACAGGAAAGCGATTTTGATTCCGCCAGCCAGCCCGAAAAGAAAACTGCCGACCGCCGCCAGCAGCAGGAAAATCGTAACGGATTTTCGCGGCCCGACCGAATCGGAAAGCAGACCCGCGGGAAACTGCATCGCAGCGTAGCAATAGAAATAGATCGAACCAAGAAGGCCCAGAATACCACCCGTGACTTTAAAATCCTCGGCAACATCCTCGGCGACGACAGACATGGAAAGCCGATGGAAATAAACAAACAGATACGCCACAGCCAGGATGATAAAAATGAACCACCGATAAGACAACATCTTCCGGACGCTTGTTTCGTCCAGGTGTTCCGCATTGTCGGGATTATTGAGAGATGTATCCATGCAGAATCGGTTTATTGGGCGTATTCCGGTTTGACGGCATGATCGGGAATGGGGCGATCCTCATCGAAGACAAGCATATCCTCATATTTTTCAATCGTAACAAATGACTCGTCAATGTTGCCTTTGGCATCGGTGATTTTACTCAGGTCCAGGCCGAGATGTTTGGCGAAAAAACGATAAACTCCAATGCGTTTATTGATGCCGTAATCGTGGCCTTCAGTAGGCAGATGGACACTTTCGGTTTTGTCACGGGCATTATAGAGAACGTATACATTCTGGATGTAGGGAAATTCAACTTGCGGGACATTCTTGGTCCAATCCTGCCCATCAGAGACGACCAGCAGAGGTCGAGGAGCGGCCAGGGCGGCGATTTCGGTATTGTTGGTTTCATGGTGAGAACTTTTGTGGACCGGCATGCCGCTTTCGCAAACACATCCGCCAAAGAAATGGGCCGAGACCATGACAACCGGGGCCGACACGGCAATGCGGTCATCGACAGCAGTCAGGAGGAAGGTCTGCGTGCCCCCGCCGGAAGCGCCGGTGATCGCAATCCGTTTAGGATCGACATCTTTAAGCGATTGCAGAAAATCAATCCCGCGAATACTGTTGAGAAGCTGCTGTCGCAACACGCCAGGTCTGCGATGTTCCCAACCGATCTTCCGCATTTCGCCGTAGCCGACCATATCGTAAGAAAAGGCGATGGCACCAATTCGGGCAAACGCGGCACAGCGTTTCTGCATGTCGGGTCGGAACCGACCGTAATCGCTTTCGCTGGACCAGTGTCCGTGTGGACAGAGAATCGCGGGAAATGGACCTTTACCGTTCGTCGGGCGATACAGCGAACCGGTGACAAAGATACCAGGGGCCGACTCGAAGGCGACATTTTCGACCGTGTAGCCGTCATAGGTTCTCTTCTTGCGGATAATCGGATTCAGCGGTGTCTTAGGGGGCATGGGATCCAACCCGGCGCCTCGCAGAATGCACCGGCGGATATTGGCAGCGCGGCCTTTCCATTCGTCCAGGGTGTGGTAGGTCTGGGCAAACCGCTCAAGCTGTTGAACGGCTTCGGCTTCGCTCTGATAATTGCCCACGCAAAGCTGCGGCTCTTCGGCATGATTAAGGGTGGTAACGGCAATGGAAAAAAGAAACGCGATAGATAACAAGCTAAAGATATATCGACAGGTACACTTCATAAATCCGACCTCCGTACTTATACTTCATTGCTTTCTATGACAGTGTAGATTGTATCCTTCTTTCCGTCAAGAGGTTAACGTTTACCGGCGGGGTGGAGTTACAAGAAAATCTTCTATCACGGCGGCTAATTCCGTCGGCGGCATTTTATAGACAAGATAAACATGGTTAGAAGGGGAGCCGGAAATCCATTGATTGCTTCCATCTTCCTTAGCCACACATTTACCCGACGAGATCTCATCGAAATAATCTGACAGACCACGGACTGCATACAATACGGCGATCAGATCCCAGCTGGATCTTTCAGATACCTTATACCTCTCAAAGAAATTTCGATAAAACGCCGGGACCGGATTCTCTTTCGGGGCCTGGGCTACCAACCGGGAACCGGTCATCACATCTTTTCCCAATCCGGTAAACATGATCTTACCCGGCCAGTCACGAATCACCTTATGAGCGGCCGCTCCGTCCATCGTAAAATTATATTCACCCTCGACTTTGGGAGAGTTGGGCCATTTGCCGCCCATCGAAACCAGTTCTTTGACCTTGGCCTCAACCAGTTCTTTGCCATTAAATCGACTGTATTGATCCGGTTCGCTGTCAAGCAAGTCAGCCATATTCGTTAACCAGCCCACGACCACGATGATCACACTCTTGTCGGGTTGGGCTGCTAGAATTTTTCGATACAGTGTAACAGCATCCGGAGCGTTTTCTCCGCTCGTTAGATCATGGGGAAAGTCAGAAACGCTGTCATGATACCATTCTTCCGGATCGGGACCTGTCTTGGACGAACCGATTGGCAAATCCGGTCGGCCGTAATAAGTGTTGATCACGTCAATGGCCGGTGCGCACCAGCGATTTTGGTTTGCACTCATCGTTGCCAGGATCTTCGCTTCGCCCCGGTCAGCCATGATATGGAGTATCGCAAGGGCTCCGGCATCATCCACATCCGTACCAATATCCGTATCAAAAATAATCGAAACAGCTTGACTAGAATCCGAATGCTCGCAGCACTGACAACCAGTTAAAGACAGCCCAACCAGACCAATAACAGACAGACTCATAATCAATCGTAAATCTATATATCCGACAGTCATAATGCACTTCCCTTACTTTACCCAATGAAATTCATCGCTTTATCCCAGTACATTAATACTTTCCGAGAAAAAAATATACACCGGTTCAAAACAGAGATATAGGAGACTTTCATGAATGATAGAGCCTTTTTCTTCCCGTAGTCTATTATTTTTTTCTATGCAATCAGTGTAGATTGCCCCACTCTTTTGGTCAAGCGGATTGTCCGGGTCAAAAGTCTTGATTTGGGTCCAATTGTATGCGATAAAAGGGCGGAAATCACGGATTTAGGAGATGTTTGAATGAAGACGTATTTGGCGATTGATCTGGGGGCTGAGAGCGGTCGGGGCGTGCTGGTCCGTCTCAAAAGCGGCAAGGTGGAGATGGAAGAGATTCACCGATTTGCCAATCGGCCGGTCCGACTGGGAGGAACGCTGTTCTGGGATTTCCCGTTTTTATTTGCGGAGATTCTGGTTGCCCTTCGGCTGTGCGTGGAAAAGGGCGTCAAGGTCACTGCCATCGGCGTGGATACCTGGGGTGTGGATTTCGGGCTGCTGGGGCCCAATGGGCAGCTTCTGGGCAATCCCGTTCATTACCGTGATGCACGAACGGACGGGATCCATGAGTATTCCAATCCGATCATGACGACACAGGAAGTCTTCGAGGCGACCGCCGCCGAGCCGTGGGCAATCAGTTCGCTGTTTCAGCTTCTGTCGATGAAGAAGAACGCCTGTCCGGTTCTGGAGATGGCCCGGGATTTTTTAAATGTGCCGGATCTGATCAATTACTTTTTGACAGGTGTTAAGGCATCGGAAAAGACCATCGTCAGCACGGCAAATCTGATGGATTGTGACGGCCGCTGGTCGCAGGAGGTGATACGACGGTTCAAACTGCCGGATATGTTTCATGATCTGGTGGAGCCGGGGACCACGCTGGGGCCGATCACGGAAGAGATCCAGCGGCAGACGGGGATGGGGCCTGTTCCCGTCGTGGCCACCTGCGGACACGATACCAGCGCCGTCGCCGCGGCTGTGCCGGCGGAAGGGAAAAATTGGGCGTTCTTAAGCTGCGGGACGTGGAGCATCCTGGGCAAACTGCAGGACAGGCCCGTAACGAGCAAGCAGGCATTCGAGCAGGGATTCTGCAATGAATACACTTTGGCAAGCTGGTTTGTCTGCCGTAATATACTGGGCCTGTGGCTGGTACAGGAACTGAAACGCAAGTGGGATACGAGCACGGATGCGTGGGATTATACGCGGATCACGGACGAGGCGCGGTCGGCCCGGAGCACGGGGATGTTTTCCGTGAACGACCAGCGGCTGATGGCCCCGGCGGATATGGAAGAGACGCTGTACGGCATTTTGAAGGAGACAGGCCAGTCCAAGCCGGCCTCGCGGGGCGAGCTGGTGCGGTGCGTGCTGGAGAGCCTGTCGCTGGAATATGCGTATCGGCTGAATCTGATTACCGAACTGACCGGGCAAAAGAGCGAAACGATATATATGATCGGCGGCGGGATTAAAAACACCCTGCTGTGCCAGTTGACCGCGGATGCGTGCGGGATTGCGGTTCACGCCGGGGCCGATCAGTGTACCTCGCTGGGCAACGCACTGACGGTGGCTGTAGCGATGGGGGATCTGGACGGACCCGAGGATGTGCGAAAGGTCATGCGGAATAGCTTTGAGCTGGTTACGTATCAACCGCGGGACTTTAAGGCATGGACGGCAAAATTGGAGCAATATACCCGGATGCAATCGCAGGGGACACGATGATTCATGACATAATAACCACAAGGACTTCTGTTTACGCCCTGCTTATTGGAGCATTATTCTGCTGTTCCATGGCAGGTGCAGCCCAGGTCGCTTCGCCCGATGGACAGATCAAGTACGTATCCACGATCATCGAACCGGGGCTCTTTGTCTGGCATATTGAACGTAATGGTCACATGGTACTCAACGAATCGATCGTCGGGTTTGCCCTGAAGGACAACGACGAGCTGCAGTATTGGTATGTCACGGGAGTTGCCTATCGAAGCCATTCAAGCCGGTGGAAGCCGGTCTATGGAAAACGGTCCGTTGTGCCGGATGTGTATCATGAGATGACGGTCGATCTGCTGGAACGGGGATCCAAGCAGCGACGGATGCAGTTGACGATCCGCGCCTATGATGAAGGGATCGCTTTTCGGTACTCGTTTGCCCAACAGGAATCGCTGAAGGAAT
>JAFGPC010000009.1 GCA_016926155.1 Sedimentisphaerales bacterium | reverse complement strand
GGTACGCCGGGATCAGTCAACTCGGTTTACAGCGATAATCTGGCGCCGATGATTGTGAATCTCCAGCAGGAACCGATCATTCCGCAATCGAATGAAGATGTAATTGTTACCTGTCGGATTATATCTGTTCAACTTCCATCCCGGGTGGAATTGTGGTGGCGGGTGGATACGTCGGAATATAGTGACGAAAATACCTATCCCTCCTTTGATCTTGATGGATTTCAGGTGGTGACAATGAGCAATCTGGAAGGGGATGTCTATACCGGTGTAATCCCGGCGCAGGAAAATCTTTCTGTTATTGAATTTTTTATCCGCGCTGTCGGAACAAATGACGAGGAACGTACTTATCCGGCCTTATGTGATGTGGACGGTGTACAAAAACAGGCGGCGAATTGCCTGTATCAAGTGGACGATGCGGTTGCCGCCTCTTGTCCATGGGATGCCAACGGTCAGCCTGTCTATCGAGTCATTTTGACCGGGGCTGAATTGGGGCGTCTGACGGATATCGGAGGCCTTATTGAAGAGGGTGAGCCAACGTGGTATCTGCATGAAGCCATGACTCGCGCGCAGATGAATGCCACGTTTATCAGCATGGACGGTGGTGGAATGGAATTGCGATATAATACCGGCATTCGAAACCGTGGTAATCGGAGCCGGTTTGATCCCCCTATGAACTATCGTGTTAATTTTGTACATGACCGGCGATGGAAAGGTGTTGAGGCAGTCAATTTAAACAGCAAGTATCCGCATTCCGTGGTGGTCGGATATGCCATTTATCGATTGGCGGGGATGCCTGCCCCGAATTCTTATCCGATTCAGATGCGGGTAAACGGCCTCAATCCGGCTGAAGTATATGATGATTACGCTCGTACCTACAATTCGTATATTGCGGTGGAGGCATATGACAGCGAGTGGACGCAATCGCATGTGCCGGATGATGATCAGGGCAATGTCTATCGCGGAACCTATACGATGCGGCTCGATGGAACACGAACCGAAGCGGATCTGGCCTATCTGGGTGATCAAGCTGATCCGTATCGAGAAAATTACTTTAAACAGACAAATGGCTCGGAAGATGACTGGACGGATCTGATTCAACTGTGCCGTATTCTGAATGATGAAACTATATCGGACAGTAATTTTATTGCCGAAGTCGAAACGGTACTCGATCTGGAACAATGGGCTCGATGGATGGCGATGGATACCTTGTTCGTAAACTGGGAGAAGGGATTAGCCAGTGGGATGGGCGATGACTATGCCATGTATCGTGGCGTAATAGATCCACGATTTATCCTGCTTCCGCATGACATGGATACCCTGATGGGGCAAGGAGACGGAGGGTATGATGTCGTTCGTGACATCTTTTATATGGAAAACGTTCCGGGCCTAACCCGTCTGGTGAGCCATCCGGATTTTGTCAAGGTCTACTATGAGCAGATCGAGGATCTCCTGAAAAATGTGTTTAATTCGGAGAAGATCGATCCCTTGCTGGATCAGCTTCTTAAAGACTGGGTGCCGGACGAAGTTCTGAATGGTTTTCAGGGGATGAAACAGTTTGTGATCGATCGAGCCGAGAACGTGTATTACGGAGAAACTCCCCAGATCCCGCATGGTCCTTTGACTGTGGACGGACCGTCAGTTACAACTGAAAATCTCGTTGATTTGTCGGGTTCTTTCAATGCCATAACCACACGTTCAGTTACGGTAGATGGGGTATCCGTAAAGGAAGAAGACTGGTCTCAAAGAGAAGGGACTTGGTCGTTTTCCGCCGAAGGGATGCTGAATCCGGGAATGAACCGCATTACAATTCAAGCCTATGATGAGGTTGGAGGACAAGGTCAGGAAGTCGAAAGGATGACTTTCGATATCCTTTACGATACCGGCAGTACAAACGATCAGGCGGGTGAGTTGACCGGCAGTTCGCAAGATACTGTTAACGTTGCTGTTTTGACGCGGCATAGCTATCGTTCGGGGATTCCCATTCTGGTACGAGTGGAGTTACGAGACAACGAAGGACAAGTGCGACGTGATATCTGGGATGCTACAGCTCAGTTGTCGATAGTAGACAACTCCGGGGTAGCACTCTCTACAGATCAGATCGCGCTTTATAACGGGCTTGGCAGTTCTCTGGTGGCAGTTTCCGGAACGGGTGATTTTACATTGGATGTCTCTGTTGGACAGAATCATGCAAGCCGCTTTATAATAGATTGGACAGAAGAACCGGTTACTTCTGTTGCTGCCGGACTTGTGGAAACAGATATGGCCTGGCGGGGGGTGGTACATGTCATTGATGATCTCCTGATTCCATCAGGAGTTACGCTGACGATAGAGCCGGGCACATTGGTGTTGCTTGAGGGTTTTGATTCGGGAACAAACGGAGTTGATATCGATGTGGAGGGCTTGATTCAATCCTTAGGCACAGACCAGATGCCGGTTACTTTCACGGCGGCAACTCCCGCTAGAAACTGGGGTGAGTTTCACTTTACCAATGCTGATCCTTCTTTCTTTGGTTTCACGAACATCAATCAGGCCGGCCGAAGTCCGGGAATCGGACACTCCGGAACCGGGCCGGCATTTCGGATCTCCGGTTCAACAGTTATCTTCGAATATTCCAATATCACCGACAATGCAGGCAAGCTGGGGCATTGCACCTCCGGTTCGGACCTGACATTTGATCATTGCCTCTTTGCGAGGGGATGGATGGGGCCGGAAATTTCCGGGACGGCCCTGCAATTTGAGGACAGCTGGATCACGGACATGCATGCCAATGACGATGCTGACGGGATTTATATTCATAGTCAGCTCACAGGCCAGAGCTGTCGGATGCTACGAAGTGTGATCGCCAATGTTGACGATGACGGCATTGACACACTCGGTTCCGAAGTAACTGTCGAGGATTGTATCATCCGGGATGGCAAGGACAAAGCAATTAGTATTTATAATGGTCTAGTGAACATCCTTCGATGTTTGATTGTCGATAACAATCGAATACCGGAAGACCCGACTGTGGCCAGTATCGCCGTAAAAACCACTGAAGGCGCCACGGCAACTGTCAACATCGACCGCAGCACAATCGTTACGGCAAAGACCGACGGTGTCGTGGATTTCGGAATTCAGTCCCACAATAAGTACAACATATCAGCAGGAATGATTCTCTGGAATATTACCAATTCCATCATTGACGCAACTGATCCGATCGATGTGCAGGCACCCTATCTTGAGTCGGATATTTATGTAGAATATAGTAATGTTTTCGGCGAAGACTGGCCGGGCATTGGAAACATCAACACGGATCCACTCTTTTTGAATCCAGTAGAAAACAACTATCGTTTGAATGCGGATTCGCCCTGTATCGATACGGGGGATCCATCTTCGCAGGATCCGGATGGAACACGAGTGGATATGGGTGTATTTCCTTATCTTGCTCCATCGGCCGAGACAATTATATGGACTCCGACGGAAGGACCCTATCGTATGATAGAAGATGTCATCGTTCCTTCCCATATCACCCTTCAAATCGAACCGGGCACCTGTGTCTTTTTTGAACCGGACGTGCGAATGACGGTCCATGGAACATTGCGTGCTGAAGGGACTTTACATGATCCGATCTGGTTTACACGGGCGTATGGATCCGATGAAACATGGGAAGGAGTGCAGATTAACGGATCAGAGAATGACAATATCATCCGTCACGCCATCATGAAATACGGGCGAAGCAATGAAGGTATGCTGGGCGTGGTCAATTCGAAAGCAACGATTGAACAGGTGTTTTTCGATTATACCGATCTGCGACGATTGTACCTGCGATGGTCCTCTGTGGTGGTTCGTGAGTGCACTTTCACCGATGTGTTTGAACCGGGCCGGCCCCCAACGACAGACAATTACAGTGAGCAGATTAATGGGATTGGTATTCCCACCGATGGTTATGTAATCATTGAAAATAATGTGTTCGGACGTAATACAGGCCACAATGATGTGATTGACTTCACATCGCCAATTCGAATCGCTTCTAATGGAAGTATTTTACAGGTATTAAATAATGTTTTTCATGGAGGTGGTGATGAAATCCTGGATCTGGGTGGAGATGCTCTGATTGAAGGTAATCATTTTGCCCACGTTCATCTGGACGAGTATAACGGAGGAACGGGTGAATCCAATGTAATTTCCACCGGGGATAATCTGGCGGGGCAGAACAATGCGGTTGTTGCTCTCGTGCGAAATATTTTTCATGATGTCGATCATGTAATCAACCTGAAACACAACAGTTCGGCGGTCATGGAAAACAATACTATTGTAGGAATTGCCGACGATACATTTGACGAGGACCAACAGAAATGGTTGCGATTTTCAGCAGTGAACTTTTTAATCCCGGATCGTGATCCTCCCGGTCTGGGAGCTTGGCTGAATGGGAACATTCTATGGAAAATTCCACAACGAATTTTTGATCATATTGATGAGGATTTACATGGGAATCCACAACCGAATCGAACAATACTGGATATGCATCATTCTCTTATGTCACGAGATCGTGCCGACGATGCAGTTGCGGCAAGACCGATTACAGTTTCTCAGTTAGGTATTGCCAATCTTTCATCGGATCCGTTATTTATGGATGGTTTGGCGGGGGATTTTCATCTTCGTCCGGGCTCGCCGGCGTTGGGCAGCGGCCCATGGGGTCTGGACATAGGTGCGTTTGTCCCGGGCGGG
>JAFGPC010000086.1 GCA_016926155.1 Sedimentisphaerales bacterium | reverse complement strand
TTCTCTTTGGGCTCGAAGCAGCGCCGAAAGACGGCATCTGTACTCTGACGATTGACTATGTCGACACACACAGCGCCGTTCCGCCCAGGGTGGAGATCCGGATCAACGACACCGCCTTTGAAAAGCAGACTCCTCGCGGTGCAGGGGACGATTCGGCTCACGGCCGGGTGGAAAAGGGCAAAGAATATGTCCTGTCCATCGATTTCCCGGCAACGGCATTGAAGCAGGGAAACAATGTCGTCACGTTGACTTCCATGACGGGAAGTTGGGTACTGTATGACTATCTGAAACTGGAAGCGCCGGCTGGTCTCAAGCTTACCGAAGCGGGGGATATTACGCGACTGATTGAAGTCAAAACCGAGCCGGCCCTGTTGGACGGACGGGACGGGAAACTGTACCAACCGATCCGAGCACGGCTCCAGCGCATTGGAGCACCCGTGGATTGTGAACTGTTCGTCGAAGGCAAGGTAACCCAGGCACAGCTTAACAGCGGCTTCAATGAGGTGACTGCTTTACTGCCTATGGTGCGCAGCGAGAAGGAAGTGACTGTCGAAGTCCGTCTGGGTGATGAGACACTCAGCAGTAAACAGATTGTCGTCAAGCCGGTTCGCAAGTGGACGATCTACCTGCTGCATCACACGCATTTGGATATCGGATACACACATGTGCAGACCGAGGTGGAACAGATGCAGCACAGCTATCTGAATCAGGCGATTGAGCTAGGGGAAAGAACTTCCGACTATCCGCCCGAAGCGAAATTCAAATGGCTCCCGGAAGGCCTTTGGGCGGTCGACAGCTATCTCAAAAACGCCTCGCCGGATAAGCGCCAGGCGTTTTTAAATGCCGTTCGCAATGAGACGATCTGTCTGGATGGATTGTACGGCAACGAGTTGACGGCGTTGTGCAGCGGTGAAGAACTGCTGGAACTGGTTGGACGTGCCCGCCGGTTCAGCAAAGAGAACGGTATCCGGATCGATTCGGCTATGATCACGGATGTACCGGGGTATACCTGGGGGCTGGTCCCCGCCCTGGCCCAGAGCGGAATCAAATACCTCTCGATCGGGCCGAATTTCGGACACCGTATCGGCTATACGCTTTCAACGTGGGGAGACAAGCCTTTCTATTGGGTAAGCCCATCTGGAAAGGAAAAGGTCCTCTGCTGGATGGCGGGCATGGGGTATTCCTGGTTTCATACAGGACTCAATTACAAAGCCCTGCAGCAGAAGCTCCAGCCGGAACGATTCTTCGATTACCTTCGTCGGCTGGAGGCCGCCGACTATCCGTACAATTTGGTACAAATAAGATACAACATCGGCTCGGATAACGGACCTCCCGATCCCCAACTGCCGGATTGGGTGCGAGCTTGGAATGAAAAATATGCCTATCCTAAAATGATCATCGCCTCGCCCAGCCAGATGTTCCGTGCCTTCGAGGCGCAGTACCATGGCAAAGTGCCCGAGGTGCGGGGGGACTTTACGCCGTATTGGGAAGACGGCGCTGTTTCGAGCGCTTGGGAGACGGTCGAAAATCGTGCTTCCGCCCGGCGATTGGTTCAGGCACAGGTCCTGTTTTCTATGCTTCGACCCAGCGACTATCCAGAGGAAAAGTTCCAGGACGCATGGCGCGAGATCATCCTGTATGATGAACACACCTGGGGTTCATGGAACAGTATCAGTGATCCGGAGTGTGATTTTACGAAACAGCAGTGGGCCATTAAAAAAGCTTTTTCCGACGAAGGCGCAAAACAGAGTCGCATCCTGCTCCGCGAGGCGCTGGCAGGGGCCGCCAAGGGCAAGGTTTCACGGATCATGGTGATCAATACCCTTTCCTGGCCCAGGACGGCTGTCGTTGTTCTTCCGCCCCGATACGAACTTGCCGGAACAACCGTTCAGGATGAAGCCGGCAAGGTTCTCCTATCCCAGAAGCTCTCGGACGGGGGCGTTGTTTTTATAGCACAGAATATCCCCCCGCTGGGAAGCTGTGTTTATACAATACAAAGCGGCAATCCCCCGGCTACTGAAGAGGAATCAAAAATTATAATTGGGGATAGCACCATATCCAACGGACGAATCACTGTGAAGATCAATCCTGATACGGGGGCCATCGCTGGGTTGCACCACAAGGAACTGGGTGCAGACTTCGCGGCGAATGGCGACGATATCGGTCTCAATGATTTCTTCTACGTAGCAGGCCGAGATCCCAAAGAACCAAAACGAAACGGCAAGCCTCACATTCGTGTCAAAGAAGAGGGACCGCTGGTCGCCTCGCTGCTGATTGAGTCCGATGCACCCGGCTGTGAAAGCCTGGTTCGTGAAGTGACGGTTTTTGAGGGATTGGATCATGTTGCTGTCAGGGATACGCTGGATCGGAAGAACGTGTATAATCAGGAAGGCCTTCACTTTGCGTATGATTTCCATGTACCGGATGGTGTGGTCCGGATGGAAACGCCCTGGGCGGTTGTGCGGCCGGAACTGGATCAGATGGCCGGCGCCTGCAAGAATTATTTTACCGTACAGCGATGGGTGGACGTTTCCAATGCCGACTGTGGCATCACCTGGGCGACGCCGGATGCACCGATGATGGAGGTCGGCTCGATTACCAATGATCCCCGCTCTTCGGTGGGTTGGATCAAGACCCTGGAACCGACGACGCGCCTGTATTCCTATGTGATGAACAATTACTGGGAAACCAACTACAAGGCGTCCCAGCCGGGAGAGACGACGTTTGAGTATGCTTTGCTGCCTCACGGCAAGTACGATCAAGCAGCGGCAACACGGTTCGGCGCTGAGCGGGGTAATCCATTGGTTATCGTTCCTGTGACACAGAAAGCCGGCAGTCTCGATTCTATGTTTACGTTATCGACATCCGATGTGATAGTCTCTACGGTAAAGCCGGCCGACACGGGGACAGCGCTGGTCATCCGGCTCTACAATCCGACATCTTCGCACCAGCGGATGAGCCTACAGCCGAATCGATGCAAGCCCAGCCAGATCTGGCTCAGTAATCCCTTCGAAGAGAAGGTTCTTTCGATCTCCGGGCCGATCGATTTTGCCCCGTATGAGTTTGTTACATTGCGTCTGGAACTGCCTTCACGAGAACTGGCGTTGCGATAAGATGAAATGAAGACGCTATTCGTAAAAATCGGACGATGGATTAGTGTTGCTTGTTTGGTCTTCCTTGCAGTATCTATTCTTCCGGGTTGCCGCAAGGAAACGCCGGGAGCCGGACCTGAGTATGTTTTTAAGTTGAACCATCTGGCCAATACCGATCATGTCTGGCACAAATCGGCTCTGTTTTTTGCCGAGCGAATTAAAACCCTGTCCGGTGGTCGTATCGAGGTCAAGGTTTATCCCAACGAACAACTCGGAAACGAAATCGACACGATTAACAGTATTCGAGCCGGCACGGTCGATATGACGATTACGGGCGAGTCGATGCAAAACTGGACGTCGCTGGCCGGCCTGTGCGCTGTGCCCTATGCGATCACCGATTCACAGCATCTGACGCGGGCTGTCGATGGACCTGTTGGAAAACAGATCGAGGAGGCCATTCGCTCCAAAATCGGATTGCGACCGATCGCATGGTTCCAGCGCGGCGCGCGAAACCTGACCTCGAATCGGCCGATCCGGCATCCCGACGACCTGCAGGGGATCATTCTCCGTGTGCCCAATGTGCCCCTGTTCATTCAGACCTGGCAGCATCTCGGCGCCAAGCCGACACCCATGGCGTTCGGGGAAGTGTTCACGGCCCTCCAGCAGGGCACCGTCCAGGCACAGGAGAATCCGTATGCCCTGATCCTCAGCGCCGGCTTTTATGAGGTACAGAAATACTGCAATCAAACCGAGCATGTAATCGGCTGGGTCTATGTCGTGCTGGGAGAAAAACAGTATCAGGCCTTGCCGCCGGATCTGCAGAAGGCTGTCCTGCAGGCCGGGCGGGAGATGCAGCAATACCATCAGCAGATCTTTGAACAGGCACAGGCAGAACTGGTTGAGAAACTCAAGCAGCATGGCATGACTTTCGTGGAGGTGGATAAAGAAGCCTTTCGACAAAAGGCGAGTCAAGCTGTGTTATCCGCCCTGACCGAGGAGCAGAGGGATTTGTACCTGCAGATGATCGAAAAACCCTGATAGCAAACAGACCATTCGGGACAGGATGTTAAAACGCATCAAACGGGCAATGGATTGTATTCTGGCGACGGGAACCTTCCTGAGCATGGCAGGGCTTGTAATCGTTGTCGTCATTCAGATCGTCGGACGCAAATTTTTGGCAGCCGCCCCGGCCTGGACGGAGGAAGCAGCCCGATTCTTTTTTCTTTTTTCGGTGGCCTTCGGCGCTGCTCTGGCCGCTGGCAATCGGGAGTTTATCGCAGTTGATATCCTGTATCGTCGCCTGCCAAATAAAGTTTCCGCTGTTCTGCAAGCCGTCGTCTGGTGTCTGATCGGGATCTTTATGCTGCTGGTTTCCGGGGCTTCTGTTTCCTTTTTCCAACTGGGTCTGGTCCAGCGTTCGCCCAGCTTAGGGATTTCCATGGCAGTGGTCCATGGGGCCATGTTGCTGCTGTCCGGCACGACGGCTCTGTACGCTTTTCTGGAAGTGATCCGGAATAGTAAGCAGATTCGCAAACAAGGGCTCACGCCATGATCGCGCTGCTGTTCGTGGTGTTCTTTATCTGCCTTTTGGCCGGCGTACCCGTGGCGTTCGCACTGGCCTTTGCCTCGCTGGCGTATCTGATCGGATCCCATGTCCCTCTGGTGGTCATCCCGCAGAAGATGTACAGCGGCATTGATCAGTTTGTCCTTTTGTGTATTCCCGGCTTTATCCTGGCCGGCAACCTGATGAACGCCGGCGGGATCACGCGAAGGATCGTCGATTTCTGCAATGCCCTGCTTGGCCATATACGCGGCGGCCTGGGCCTGGCCAATGTCGGCGCATCCATGCTGTTTGCCGGGATCAGCGGGACGGCGGTGTCCGATACGGCCTCGATCGGAGCGGTCCTGATCCCCGCGATGAAGGAAGAAGGATTCGAGGCCGATTTTGCCTGTGCCGTGACGGCCTGCTCCTCGACGGTGGGCCCGATCATCCCTCCCTCGCTGCCGATGATCATTGCCGGAACCTTGACGGGGCTTTCGGTGGGGAAATTGTTTCTTGCCGGCGCTGTTCCCGGCGTGCTGCTGGGATTGGGATTCATGCTGATGTCCGGTTGGATCTCACGAAAAAGAAACCATCCCAAACACCCGCGTCAATCCTTCGGGCAGATCTGGATTTCCTTTCGCAGGGCGTCCTGGGCCCTCTGGATGCCGGTGATTATCCTGGTCGGGATTCTGGGCGGTTTTACCACGCCGACCGAGGCCTCCATCGTCGCTGTTCTCTATGCCCTGTTCGTAGGCTGTCTGGTCTATCGCACGCTGACGCCGAAGAAGGTGGCCCAGGTCGTCGTCAGTTCGACCGTCACGACCGCCTCGCTGATGGTCCTGGTCGGCTTTGCGAATTTATTCTCGTATATCCTGGCTTCCGAGCAGGTCCCCCAACATATCGCCGAATCCATGCTGCAACTGACTGACAACAAATACCTCATGCTGCTGCTGATCAACCTGCTGTTTCTTCTGGCCGGCACGTTCATGGAGACGATTGCCGCCCTGGTCATTCTGTTTCCCGTCCTGCTTCAGGTCGCCACACAGGTCGGCGTGGATCCTCTGCACTTTGCCGTCATTGCCGTGCTGAATCTGGTCATCGGCCTGACCACGCCGCCGGTGGGCGTGTGTCTGTTCGTGGCCGCCGGGATCGGAAAGATCTCGCTGGAACGCCTGACGCGGGCGGTGCTGCCGTTTCTTGCGGTGAGCCTGCTCGTGTTGATTCTGGTTACCTATATTCCATTCTTATCGCTCCTGCTGCCGTCCTGGATTCATAATCCGTAACCGAACGTTTTCACCAAGGGAAAGCAGGTTGGGCAAAAGGGTGGGCCATGCCCACGCGGAAAATATTTTTGCCACAGAGATGCACAGAGAAACACCGAGGGAAAGCAAAGAGCAAAAATACAGAGAAAACATCAAAAACAAAGACGCGATGTACAGGATAAACAGGATTCCCGGTGATCCTCTGAGGTCTCGGTGGCAAATTCTCTTATTCTGGCTCCTGACTTCTGTCTTCTGTACGATGGATTTGATTGGAGTTTGTTTCGAACCAATGGTATAGATGAAGCGATGAAAGGCATAGAATAAAACAGCGTGGGCATGGCCCACCCTACGGGACTAGTGTAAAAACAGACTGGCGGGGTGAGTTGTCGGAGGCGGTATAGGAGTTTGATCGCCCCGGTGGTGGGCCCAAGACATATAAAGGTGTATTCTATTGATACATATCAATCGTCTGTATCGTTATTATCCACCACGGATTTTCATATTCTATCCACTCTATAAAGTGCTAAGGCGACGAATTGGTTTTTCCATGCCGGTCAGTAACTTTCTGGTCTGGACGATCAGCGCATTGCTTCATGGAATTCCAATGGCCTTGCTGGGAAGCCCGATTGCCGGGATTGTCTGTGGAGTGATACTCTTTTTCCTTGGCCTTCTTTCTACAATAGTGATCCTTTTCAAAAAACCGACTCGACGAGGTCGGTCAACTTCCCTTCAATCCGGCACCGAATAAACAGACTGGCGGGGTGTTTGGCAATAGAATGGGTTCGGTTTTATTTCCGAACCCATGCTGTAACATGTCTCTCCTCTGATCCCGATTTACCTGTCGTTGTATTGGAATAAAGACTTGCCTCCAGCGCGGATTCTGATACCATAGGTCCCAAACGAAACCGATGGGCGATGGCGCCCGAACCACAGTACCAGCAAGGAGAA
>JAFGPC010000085.1 GCA_016926155.1 Sedimentisphaerales bacterium | reverse complement strand
GAGGAACAAAGATAATTATTTGCCCTTCTTATGAAACCCATCATTGACATATTGGATGAGCGATTGACCGCAGCAATGAATCAGGTGACAGGTCGTAAGGATTGTGCCGCCCTGCTTCGCTTGGCGACAGATCCGAAGTTCGGCGACTACCAGGCCAATGGCGTGATGGCCCTGGCCAAACAGCTCAAGACCAACCCGCGCGAACTGGCACAGAAGGTGGTGGATTGTCTGGAACTGGAAGATATATGCGAGCCGCCGGAGATTGCCGGGCCGGGCTTTATCAACCTGCGGCTCAAGACCGACTTTATTGCAAGTATGCTTCTCGATATTAACGCCAATCACGAGCGTCTAGGAATCGACAAGACCAATAATCCCCAAAGAATCGTCGTGGATTTCTCCGCACCCAATATTGCCAAGCAGATGCATGTCGGCCACCTGCGAAGCACGATCATCGGCGATGCTATCTGCCGGTTGCTTGAGTTTGAAGGTCATACCGTCATCCGTCAGAACCATATCGGCAACTGGGGAAGGCAATTTGGGCGAGCATTTCTTGGCTTGTGGCATATTTGTATGGGCGAGAGACGCCACGGAGGCTGGTACCATCTCAGCGAATTCGAAGAACTGAGGGTCTGTTCCGGAAAGTCTAACCAATATTTGGAGATCTGCACTCGCATTAGAAATCGGCACGAAGAAGACTGGCGAACCGATAGCTTGCATGAAATCGGAGATGGAGAGAATTTCTTCGGGCCCTTTGTTCGAGAACTCCATTCGGCAAAACGCAACCCGCCTCTGGAATTGGAGGATAGCGAACAGGCCTATCAGTACGTGTCACAGCTTGAAGAGTCGCTAGCAGGCCTTCGGAAACTTGAAATTCCGACGCGTCGCCGAGACCCACAAACCAACCAGTGGATCGAGGAGTATATCCCATACGGTAATCTCTCCCGTCGTATCACCGAAATGCTGCAAGAGGGAGGAGAAGATAACCGCATCGAGCAACTTGCATGGGAATTCCTTGTCGATCAAACAATGAAAATGTGTGATATAATTTATAAAAAGCTCAATGTCACACTAGACCAAAGCCATGTTCGAGGAGAAAGCGCCTATAATGACAAATTACCTTCTATTGTGGAAGACCTCAAAAAAGCCTCTCTGGCAGTAGAATCGGATGGGGCGATCTGTGTTTTCCCTGAAGGATTCCAGAACAAACAAGGTAATCCGTTGCCGTTCATCATCCAAAAGTCGAAGGAATCGGGCGAATCGGGCGGTGGATACCTCTATGCTACTACAGATCTGGCGGCAATTCGCTATCGTGTGGATGAACTCAAGGCTGATAAAATAATCTACGTCACCGATTTTCGCCAGAGTCAGCATTTTGCCATGCTGTTTGCTACGGCCCGGACAGCAGGTTGGGTCCCTTCAAACATAGCCCTGGAGCATGTCAGCTTTGGAACCATGCTGGGTGAAGATGGAAAGCCATTCAAGACCCGTTCGGGTGGAACGGTCAAACTGCGAGACCTTCTCGAAGAGGCTGTCCAGCGGGCACGAACGGTTGTCGAGGAAAAAAATCCCGATCTGGACGAAGATACCAAACACCAGATCGCCCGTGCTGTAGGGATCGGCGCAGTCAAGTATGCCGACTATTCCACCAATCGTAACAGCGATTATATCTTCAGCTTCGATCGGATGCTCTCATTGGAGGGCAACACGGCCCCTTATATGCAGTACGCCTACGCCCGCGTTAAAAGCATCGAGCGCAAAGCCGCAGGCAAGGATGTGGACATCGAGGCAGAGCTGACCAATGTAAATCGCCTTGTCTTGGATGATCCGGCCGAATTGGATTTGGCCAAGCACCTGATCCGATACGGCGAGGCCATCGAATCGGCAAGCCAGGACTGCCGGCCCAACTACCTGACCCAATATCTGTACGACCTGGCTCAGAAGTTCAGCTCATTCTACAATGCATGTCCGGTCCTGGATGCCGGGCCCGAGAAACGGCCGACACGGTTGATGTTATGCGATCTGACCGCCCGGACGATCCGTCATGGTTTGACCGAATTATTAGGGATCGAAGTCGTCGAACAAATGTAAGGTGGGAGGATGCCCTATGGCCGTGATACAGGATACCTTTTCGATTCGAACGACACGACGAAATGAAATGGTGGACATTACAGATCAGGTTCACGATCTTGTTTCGAGCAGCTCTATTCACAATGGGATTGTCACCGTCTACTGCCCTCACACCACAGCCGGGATCACAATCAACGAAAACGCCGATCCCGATGTAGTGCATGACATCTTGTTGACTCTCAATGCCCTGATCCCTCAGGACCGGCCTGGCTATCGACACAACGAGGGCAACAGCGACGCCCATGTGAAAAGCTCACTGGTCGGTGCCGGTGAGCAGGTTCTTCTGGAAAACGGCCGGATGCAACTAGGTACGTGGCAAGGAATCTACTTCTGTGAATTTGACGGCCCGCGTACACGGAAAGTAATGGTTCAGATTCTTGGTGAATAATCAATTAGATTTCATACGGAAGCGCATAAAAGTGGCGAGGAGGTGGGCCCGTCTGGGGGGGAAAACGGATTCCCACGCGTAGCCTCGCCGAGGTCTATTAGAAAACCGCCTCCAGCGGCTCAGTTCACATGTCTCTACTATATCGGCGTTAACCATCCATGTCAACCAGAAAAATCGAAAAAAACCGAGGCTTTTTCCGGACTTTCCCCAAGGTCCTGTAAGACCCGTAAGAAAAAGGAAAATTGCGATATTGCCCTGAAAATGGCACATTTTTCCTCTGCCAAAATTACACCTTGACGTTCGTCGCCCTGGCCTTACAATATACGAGTGCAAGGGAGTAGTATGCATTGGGAGTACATGGATGGCAAGAACCAAGGCAGTTCCTGTTGTCGAGCGGATCAAGGATAACGCTCACAACGTTTACGATAAAATTCTGAAAAGTCAAAAGCCCTCGATGGCGACACCGATTCGTTCTCTCTCGAACGTTCGATACACGGCCAGAAAGGGTCATTTCGAGATGATCGGCAAGACCAAGGT
>JAFGPC010000084.1 GCA_016926155.1 Sedimentisphaerales bacterium | reverse complement strand
GCGGGGGATTTTCATCTTCGTCCGGGCTCGCCGGCGTTGGGCAGCGGCCCATGGGGTCTGGACATAGGTGCGTTTGTCCCGGGCGGGGCGGTGGTCGCTTCAGGGCCCGTTGCTGAGACATTTGAAACAACGGCGACCTTTACTGTCGGCGGAGCGGGAATCACGCATTACAAAGCCCGTCTGGATGGAGGTGACTGGGATGCAGAACAACCCATCGATACACCACTGGTCTTGACCGACCTTTTGGAAGGGGACCATGCGCTGGAGGTGATCGGCAAGAACTTCGCGGGTGTCTGGCAGGCCGAGAGCGAAGCAGCCACCTGGCAGTGGACGGTGGATCCGACCCTCTCTCGCGTGCTGCTCCATGAGGTACTGGCTCATCCGCTGCCGGGGGATCCGGACTGGATCGAGCTGTACAACGATTCGGCGGTTCCGATGAGCCTGACGGGGATGGCTCTCAGCGATGAGCCGGGGCACCCGGACAAGTTCGTCTTTGGCCCCGGTGTGAGTATCCCGGCCGGCGAGTATCTGGTGGTGTATGCCGGCCAGGACCCGATCCCGAGTCAGATCACGCTGGGCTTCGGCCTGGATGGGGCCGGCGAGACCCTCTGGCTGTACGACAGCGAGGGGACGCAACTCGACTCGCTCTCGTTCGGTCCGCAGGCACAGGGGTTATCCATCGGCCGGATCGGGGCGGATCGACACTGGAGCCTAACCAGCCCAACCCCGGGCCAGGCCAATCTGTCTCAGCGCACGGGCGATCCGAAGGGATTGAAGATCAACGAATGGCTGGCGGCCCCGGATCTCCGCTTCAATGACGACTGGATCGAACTGTACAACCCGACCGGCCTGCCGGTCAACTTGAGCGGGATGTTCCTGACGGACAACCCGGTGACCCAGCCGTACAAGCACCGGCTGGCAGCGTTGACGTTTATCGAGCCGTTCGGTTTCCTGGTCTTCACTGCCGACGACCGCTCCTCTCCGGGGCATGTGGACTTCAACCTGTCCAGTGAGGGAGAGATCCTGGCCCTGTATGATGCCGCAGGGCAGAACGTGGATCAAATGTATTATACGCCGCAATCGGCGGACGTCTCGCAGGGGCGCTGCCCGGATGGGACCGATACGCTGGCGTATCTTCCGATCCCCACGCCCGGGACGGGCAACACCGAGACGGTGGTGATCAACGAGGTGCTGGCGCATTCGCATGCCACGTTGCCGGACTGGATCGAGCTGTACAACGCCGGAGACGAAGCGATCGATCTCGGCGGCTGGTGGCTCAGCGACGACCTGCACGAGCCGGCCAAGTATGTGGTCGCGGCCGATACGATACTGGAGCCGGATACCTATATCGTTTTTTACGAAGACCAGCACTTCGGGAATCCGGGGGATCCGGGCTGCCGGACGCCGTTTGCGTTGAGCGAGGCGGGCGAGACGTTGTATCTCCATGCCGCCCGGGAGGGGGCACGGACCGGCTACCGCACACAGGAAGATTTCGGGGCCTCGGCTACGGGGATATCGCTGGGGCGGGTTCGGCTGAGCACGGGGGAGGTGAACTTTGTGGCGATGGCGGAAAACAGGCCGGGGCAGGACAACTCCGCTCCGCTGATCGGTCCGATTGTCATCAACGAGATCCATTACAATCCCGGTCAGGAGACCGATGCCCAGGAGTGGGAGTTTCTCGAACTGACCAACATCAGCACCCAGACGATCCCGCTGCAGAGCGTGGCGACGACAGAGGTGTCTCCGGGCCAGTTGGTGTATGAGATCATACCCTGGCGGATAACTAACGGAGTGGAATATACCTTCCCGTTAAACGTGTCGCTGGAGCCAAGCCAGTCTCTGGTTCTGGTGCGGAACGAAACGGCGTTCCGGGCGCACTACCCGGGCCTGCCGACGGGTCTGCAGGTGCTGGAATGGACGGCGGGAGGGCTGAACAACACCGGTGAGACGGTGGAGTTGTCGATGCCGGGCGATCAGGAGTATGGGCGGGATCGGTACTGGATCCGGGTGGATCGCGTGGCCTACAGCCAGGATCGTCCCTGGCCGCCGGCGGCGGACGGGACGGGGCTGAGCCTGACCAAATCCCCGTTTGAGAGCTACGGTAACGACCCGGCTCACTGGGTTGCCGCCACTCCCACCCCGGGAAACTGAGGTAGCCACTTCAAAGAACAATTCAAACACGGCATTGTCTATCTCGATGCAGTATCTGTGTTTATATGTTCGTTTTAATAAATGATAAAACTGCTTGACAATTTCGTCTCTTGATTCGATATTAATTCCATCATACAGTTCGGCCTGTTAAACGAGGTGGAATGAGGATAGAATCATGACAGACGCAGCGAGACAGGATGTTTGTATACTTGTGGCCGAGGACGATGAGGGGCATTTTTCGCTTGTCAAAAAAAATCTTCAAAGAGCCGGGATTGCCAATGACATACTCCGTTTTGCCGATGGTGAGGCAATTTTAAATTTTCTGTTTTTTCGTGGCCCAGAGCCTCATCGCGAGCATGGAAAGGCTTATCTGCTGATGTTGGATATTCGGATGCCCAAGGTTGATGGTATTGAGGTTCTTAAGACGATTAAAGGTGATCAGTCTCTGCGAAAAATGCCGGTCATTATGCTGACTACTACGGATGATCCGAGAGAAGTGGATCGTTGTCATCAAATTGGCTGCAGCGTCTATATTGTTAAACCGGTGGACTATGATGATTTCATCGATGCGATAGGTAAAGTAGGGCTGTTTTTGTCGATTGTTCGTTTGCCGAGATTGAATGGGCAATGACAAATATAGAAAGGCGAACAATGAAGACCGAAGCAGTGATTGTAATAGCGGAGGATGATGCCGGGCATTTTGGACTGGTCAAAAAGAATCTTTGGCGGTCGGCGGTACATAATGAGATTCTTCATTTCAATGACGGGCAGGAAGTGCTTGATTTTTTCTTTGCCGGCGCCGGTAAATTGCATATGGCGCCCGGCACGCCTTATGTTCTTTTACTGGATATTCGGATGCCCAAAGTGGATGGCGTGGAGGTCCTTCGGCGCATCAAGGGCGATGAAAATCTGACCAGAATGCCCGTGATCATGTTGACCACAACCGATGATCCGTTCGAAGTGGCCCGCTGTCACAATATGGGCTGCAGTTTTTATATTCCCAAACCTTCAGACTATAACAGCTTCATGGAATGTGTCGAGCATCTGGGCGAATTTTTGTCCATGGAAGGACTTAAAATCCCCCACCTTCAGCCTCCGGTGAAAGTGTCTCCATCCGGGGAGTGATTCTGTTCGAATCCTGTTTTTTTGATATTTTTCCGATCCTATTGCGTGGCGTCCCACAGGTAAAGCAATTGCGGCACAGCCAGTTCGTGGAGCGTGTCTCGATCCAGTTTGAACGGGGTTTTCGCTTCGGCGCCGAAAAGAGACGAGATTGTAAAAGGACGTTGATATTCAACAACACGAGCTTGAGAAATCCCGGCCAGTAATTTAGCTGTTCCGATTGCCTGATCGATATATCCAACCTGATCAATCAGCTTGCCTGCTTTGGCCTCCTCGGCCCCATAGATACTTCCATCCGCCAGGGTGCGAATCTCTTCCATGGTTAATTGGGGACGGCCATTCGCCACGAGCTGGATAAAGCGTTCATAAGCCGGGGTAATCAGTTTGTCCATCAGATATTGTTTCTGCTCTTCGGTCATGTGGGAGAACATGCTGGGCCAGTCTTTTTTGGGGCCGGATTTAATGACAACCGGATCAATGCCTAGCTTGTTTTCCAGGAGATCTCGTATCACCAGGTTGCTCATAATCACTCCGATGGAACCGGTGATGACAGTGGGTTCGGCGACGATTTTATCACATGCGACGGATGTGTAATACCCCCCGGACGTCGCTATGGACTGCATGAAAGCCACAATCGGCTTGTTGGTCTTCTGTCGAAATTGTGTGATGGCGTGGTGGATCTGATCGCTTGCCGACACTGTTCCTCCCGGCGTGATCGCCCGGAGGATGACCGCCTTGACTTTGTGGTCTTTGGCGGCTGCATCCAACTGCCGGCGCACCTCGTCGCTGACCAGATTATCGATGACTCCCTGCATCCGGATCACGGCGATCTTGGAGGAGGCCGGGCCTTCTTCGATGATCTGTTCTGTGTAGTTATGGGTAGTGACAAACATCTCGCCGGTCGTCTGGCCGAAGATCATGAGGATACCGATAATCCCAAAGAATAACAAGATATTGGCCAGGATAGAAAATGCCAGCACAATACCCCAGAAAATACGCCAACCGGAGCCTTTCTTTTTTTGCTGTGGGGAAAATGTTTGTTTCGTAGGTGGAATCGGAGGCGGAGTGCCGGGTGTCATGTGCACAGGCGTATACGATTGTGAAGGATCGGGATATGACCGATCCTGTCCTTGTGTTTCTTCAAAGTCCATAGTAAGCCCCTTTCTGAATCATTTCATGGTTATCCTACTCTATTTCTTGCCCTTGTGTCAAATCCAAACCCTTGACAGGGAGATAGTCCCTTCCATAATAAGTCCTGATTCGTATAGGATCGGAAACCATACCATGGCTGAAAAATCCGGAAAAAAACGAAAAAAGAGAAAATCCAACATAGTTTTCGACTGGCTGGCGTATGTTGCGCTGCGGATCGCAGTAGCAATTTTATATTGCTTTCCGGTTCGGACCAATCTGCGCTTTGCCTGTTTTCTCGGCCGGATGCTGTGGAGACATTACGATCGGGGTCGCTGGCGGGCGATGGAAAACCTGCGGGCAGCGTATCCGGGAAAAGATGAATCGTGGTATGGGCAAATCGGACAGCGCTCGTTTGAGCAGCTTGTGATGCTTGTAATCGATGTTCTGTTTGCCCCTCGTCTAGTAAAACGCGACACATGGGACCGATATTCCACCTATCATAATATCGAAAAGGTCAAATGGCAGATGCAGGCCGGACAGGGATTTATATTTGTTACGGGACATTATGCCAATTTTGAGATTGTTGGTTACCTGATGGGATTGTTTGGTTTCGAAGTCTACAGTATTGCCAGGCCGCTGGATAACCGGTTTATCAACCGCTGGCTGTACGGAGTGCGGCAGCGAGTCGGCCAGAAGATCATCGACAAAAAAGGCGCCACCGAGAAGATGGAGCAGATCATGCGGAGGCATGCCACACTGTGCTTTATCGCCGATCAGGATGCTGGTAAGAAGGGTGTGTTCGTGGATTTCTTCGGACGAAAAGCCAGTTCCTACAAGAGTATCGCATTGCTGGCGATGCAGTATAATATGCCCATCGGAGTCGGCTTTTCGCGAAGACGCGGGAACGATTTTTTCTTTGAAATCGGCATTCAGCGCATCATCTGGCCCGGGGAATGGCAGGATAAGGACGATCCGCTCACCTGGATCACGCAGGAATATACGCGTTCCATTGAAGACTTTATTCGTGTTGATCCCAGCCAGTACTGGTGGCTCCATCGCCGCTGGAAGACCCGGCCACGCGAGGAACGAAAGGCCTTGGAAAAGGATGGGAGGGAGCATGGATAATTCACTGTTCAGAAAAGCAGCCCTAGAGATAGAGATTCCAAAGTTTTTCGGTATTGTTAATGAAGGATTTTGTGCTGTAGGATATTTAATTGGAAAAGAGGTCCGCTGGCATAGCGAACCTCGCATAATTCCACTGTCATCGGAATACAATCAATGGCTATTTTGTGACTGTGAACTTGTATTCGTAAAAGGTGTCCTTGCTTAGATCTTTTTCTTTGCAACGAAGGATAAAACCCTCGTCCGTGATCTCATAGTCAAAGTTTTTACCGCTGAACAGGTCTTTTGGCGGATCCGGCGGCAGCCTTCGGGGTAATCGGCCACGGGCGGCTTTGGCCTTGTATAATTCGACGGCGACTTGCATGGCGTTGTTATCCGTACGGCTCCTGATTTCAATACTGAAGCATTTTTCAATTGCCGGAATTACAGTGAGGGCGATTGCTGCGGCCGGAATTGATTCCGCATCCTTATTGATCTGCTCGTTAAGTTTGTTCATCTTTGCAATACCTTCGAGGTAAGGGAGCGAGAATGCATCCTTTAAACGGTTGAGATGCAATTCAAAGTAAACCTTGCTTTTGCGAAAGTTTTCCTCTGTCAACTGTGGTTGCTCTTCTTCGGGGGCATCGCTATTCGTAAACATCTTTCTCATTTCTTCGAGGGATGTATATTTAACAAAAACTTGTTTCTCAAGTTCAAAACAGGCCTGCATCCTCTGGTTGTTGGCGGCCACCTGCTCCAGTTGCCGCTGAATCTTTCCGAGTAAAACCCGATCCGTGGGCATTTCGGCCAGCGTTTTTCTCACAACCTTATTAGTCAGAGCCTCCAGGGCAATGCCCACCAGGTTGTGGATAAGGGTGTCGTCGGTCCGAACATGACGGGCCATGGCATACGCCGTCCCGCATCGTTGGATTACCGTATTCCAATCCTTCTCCTTGATGTGGATGACGGTATCGGCAAGGAGGATTCTACTGAGCGTTCGCATATTAGACAATACAGGTAACTCCAGGTCGAATCCTTCACTGTAGTCATTTCCCCAGTCACATGCCTCAATCTGGCCGGCCTCGGTAAGAATCTTAATGGTATCGGCCTCATCGTTAATATAGTTGATGAGTTCTTCAGTGGGCTCAATCTTACAGGCCGCCACATCCGCCAGAGTCTCAGCCAGATCGCCCTCAATTTGTCTGTAAGTCAGACAGGTTTTGTAGTATAGTACAGCCGCATTATCAGGTGGATACGCCAGTGCAGTAGTTTGTGGTATTACAAGTGTCACTACAGTCAGTGCGATAATAAGGGAGCATGTTTTTTTTGTATCACGATTCATACTGTCTTCCTTTCCGACATCTTTACATCTCATTGAACAATTCATGTATTGAAATAGAATTGGATCGCGATCCTAATTTGACATATGCTTTTTTATATTGTTTGTCCACGGCCTCTAAACCACCTCTTTCATAGGCTACATTTAATGCCAGCAGGCTCATCTCAGAGACCGATGATAAATTGATCTGCGATATGTGCACAGACTCAGGAGGAGAATGCATTGTAGTTACTACGAACAGGCTCATAGCAATAAGTATCACTGCTGCGGCTGCTACTGTCATCCATCGAGTCTTCCTGGTTGCAGGATTGGCATGCACTGCTTGTATCTCTGCTTCAAAGATGCGAACTTGGGTCTGGTACTTATGTGTCCAATCGTCGAAGTTCAGTTCAGGAGGAATCCCTCCCAAGGCATTTTCTATCATCGTATCCAGTGCATCTTTCTTCTCGATTTTCATGGTAGATTTTCCATAAAACCTTGTCGTTTCATATACTCGGCAATTTTTTGCTTGGCCCGGGTCAGTTTCCCGTTGATCGCTGCGGGTGTCAATCCCAGCACTGCTCCGATTTCTTCATAGGAACAACTATCAAAATACCGCAGTATGACTAGCTCTCGATAGGCAGGATTTAAATGCCGGATCGCTTGTCGAACATTTTCATTTATTTCACTATGATCCTTGTTTGTTTGTGAAAAAGCCGCAATCTCATTTGGATCGACTGATAAAGACCTCCGTCGGGCGATATCATCAGCCACGTTCCGAGTAATCCGACCCAACCAATAGGCAAATCGGTCTTTCTGCCGCAGTTTGACAAGGTTGACCAGCGCCTTGGACAATGCTTCCTGAGCAGCGTCTTCAGCCAGATGTCGATCGTTCAGTCGACTGTAGGCGATGGCTGTTATCGCCGAATAGTATCGCCGGGCAAGAGTGCCGAAACTGTCTATATCGCCGCGCAGTGTCGCATCAATCAATTGTTCATCAAGTTTCTTGTTCACAGTGGCCGCTTCCTGCCTCTTAATCCACTATATTGACGGATTGGATCCATTTGAATAAGCGCAGAAAATGCAAATTTTTTCACGAGGCCGTTCTAAGCACATTTTTCGACAAAAAAGCCCATTGGAGGGAACCAATGGGCTTATTGCGGATTTGTATTATTTGGAGATGTATCAGGGCAAAACCATCAAATCTTCCGGTTCAGAACATTCCGCTTTACTGAAGGCATCGGCAGTTTCCTTCGCCATGAGTTGGTTTGCCTGACGGATCAGAGTTGCCAGTTCTTCCACTTTTTTATTATCTGTCCATTCCCTTCGAATCCCTTCGACTTTCTCCTGCACAAAATCCAATGTGGCTCCTCTGGCCCAGGAACTTTTACGAAGGATTTCGGCAAATTCTGCTATAGCAGTTGCCAGTTGAAGATCCAGAGGCGATTTATTGAAATCCTCATGGAAATCTTCAGGGCCGATCTTGGCGACAACCTCGGTTGTTTCGTCCCTGTCGGGATCTTTGTATCGGATATGTACTTCAGCAAGTTGATTGCGTGGTTGATCCCACAATTTGATCTCGTATAATGCCGTGCAGGCATGTCCGGCCCCGATCTCGCCTCCGTCCTGCTTGTCATCGCGGAACTTGTCATCGGGCACGTCCCGGTTCTCGTACCCGATCAAACGATAGCTTCGAACCACCTTGGGATTGAAATCCACCTGCACTTTCACATCTCGTGCGATCACTTGGAGTGTACTTGTCAGGTTTTCTCCGAAGAGGTGTTGGGCTTCCTCGAGTGTGTCGATATAACCGTAGTGGCCGTTGCCCTTGTCGCCCAGCTGTTCCAGTAGGATGTCGTTGTAATTGCCCATTCCAAATCCCAATGCAGACAATGTAATCCCGGTCTTTGTCCCATCCTGTATCGTTTGGAGAATCTGTTTCGGTCCGGTTTTTCCCACGTTGGCCACGCCATCCGAACACAGGATGACACGATTGATATATCCTTCCCGAAATTCCTTTTGGGCCATTTCATAGCCGATACGGATTCCTTCTTCAGCATATGTCGAACCGCCTGCCCGGAGCCGGTCAATGACCGAAAGGATATGATCCCGATGTCTGACAGGGACGTGATCCATTACTTTTTGTCCTTGCGAACCATAGGTGGCAATCCCGATCATGTCGTCCGGCCGCAATTGATCGATCAGCATCCGTAAGGATTGCTTGACCAGTCCGAGCCGATTTTCACGGTTCATGGAGCCGGACACATCGATCACGAATGTCAGAATGGCCGGCTTGCGAAATTCTGAAGCGATTTGCTGTCCTTTGATTCCGATTCGCAGAAGATAGCTGTTCTTTCGTCCTGTTCCAAAGGTCCAAGGCGATGCATCCGCGAAGACAGAAAAAGTCTGCTCCCATGGCGATGGGTAGGCATAATCGAAATAATTAATGAATTCCTCGACGCGCACCGCTTCGGCTGGCGGCATATGCCCCTCTCGAAGATACGACCGGCAGATCGTGTAGCTGCCCGTATCGACATCGATGGCAAATGTAGAGAGAGGATCATCTTCAGTGTCGATGAATGCATTCACTCCGTAGTGACGGAAGAACATCGCATCCACCGGCTCGCCATTCGGTGGTATTGCGCCTCCATGGGCCATTGAAGGAAGACTGGCTCTAGGATAAGGTCTCTTCTCCATCCTGGCAATGTCCGGCAGATTAACTGGTGTACCCACAAACATCGGTTTGGGTAACACGATAGGAAGAGGTTCCATTGGATTCTGCTCTTTCGAAGACTGCTCCTTCTGTGTGTCAGTCGGCTTGCCCCATACCTCAATCTCCACGAACTGGCTGAGATCGTTCATGTCATTTGCATTAGAGTAAATTCGTACATAGCGGGCCACAGTTCCCCCGGCGTCGATCAGTTTTCCTTCATAGGTGTCAATATAGTGCAGGTCCTTGCCCTGACCGAAACCGGACGAATTGTCGTGGTCATTATTGAACAGGGTGATCGGATTGGCGAAATTCGCAGTCTGTGAGACCTGCACAATGACATCGTAATAGACGCGGGGTGTTTGGAAATCATGCCAGAAAAGGATAGCATAAATATTGTGATTTCTTCTCAGGTCTACGGTTATATGCTGCGAGCCGGGTTCAAGTTCGACGAAATTTCCTCTGCCTTCTTTTATTCCGTCCACGGCAAATTCAATGTCTCCTACAATCGGTTCGGCATCCGAGGAAGTCACCGGTTTGTTCAGGGCTACATTGGTCGTCCCTTCAGGGGCATAAAAGACCGGACGTTTCCCTTCACGCGGCTTTTCCATTCGGGGAATTGCTGCAAGATTTCTTCTTTCCTCTATAAATGGAGGTTCGGGCAGTTGGAAATGCAAAGGAACCAAGGACGGTTTTTCAATGTCCGGTTCGGATTTCTGAGGTGCCGCATAGCCGATTGGCAATCCCCACACTTCAACTTCGATATAGTGATTCAGATCGTTGGAAGAATTTCCATGAGAAATCAGGCGGACATAACGGGCGATATGTCCCTTGGCGTCAATCAGCTTGCCTTCATTGCTTTCCACGTAATGCAGGTCGGTCCCCGCGCCGAGGCCTGCTGAGTTGTCATGGTCATTATTAAAAAGGGTTACGCTGTTAATAAAATCAGGATCGGTGGAAACCTGTACGACAACATCATAATAGACGCGAGCCTGCTTATGGAAGTGCCAGAACAGAATGGCGTAGATGTTGCATTCGGCTTCGAGATCGATAGTGATCGACTGCTGGAACGGGCCCAGTTCCACATAGCTTCCATCGGCGGCTTCCTTATCGCCGTTCGTGATCATTGCCAGGTCTCCCATGATCGGCATCGGATCGGTGGATGTAACGGGTTTTCCAAGGGCGACATTAGTTGTGCCCTGGGGAGCGTAGAAGGGTGGTCGAGCCTGATTCCGTGGTTTTTCCAGACGCGGAACTCCCTGGAGGCTGGCAGGTGTGCCTACGAACATGGGTTTGGGCAGCTCCAACGGAAGCGGAGTCATTTTTGCTGTTTTTGGCTGGTAGGTTTGAGCTGTCTGTTCGGCCGTTTCTGAGCCTGTCGGTGTTGCAAGTGCAGGCTGGTTGTCTGTCACGGACACAGTATCTTGTGTCGGATTGGTCGGGCCGAACAGGATCACACTGAATGAGACTAACAGTACGGCCGCGATAGTGATGGTAAGCTGGAGTATCGTTCGCATGGTTGTCCTTTCCTTTGGCCCGGGGCAGGCTAGCCGCAGGAGGGCGTCTTCGATCAGTTGTTCTCGAAATGCCTCACTCGGTTGCGGTTGTTCTCTGGTCAATTTGACCAGCCGGGCGATGTTTTGTTCCAGGTTTGTTTCTGATTTCATCATTCCGGCCCCTTTCCAAAAAGAGGCTCACTGTTTATAAGTTTGTCGCGCAGATGGTTTCGTGCGCGGTAGAGCAGGTTATGAACTGCCTTTTCCGTTAAATCCATTTCTTTGGCGATCTGTCTGGCCGAGAGATCCTCGTGGTACTTAAGCACCAGCACTTGGCGTTCTTTATCTTCCAGTTTCTCCATGGCAACCCGAACCAAATGCCGTGTTTCTTTTCGTTCCAGCAGTTCATCCGGCAGCAGATCTGTATCCATTCGCCTGAGGGATTCGAGCATTTCCCGCTCTTTGGTTTGCCGCAGGGCACGTTGCCTCGTCTCCAGGGCCAGGTGATTTCGTGCGATGGCGACCATCCATTGCTCTAAAGAGCCACGTTTCGGATCGAACTGATGACGCTTTCGCACAGCGTCAAATACGCTCCGCTGCGTCAGTTCCTCCGCAAGGGCGGCATGGATGCCGCGACGAATCAGCATCCGGTACAGAAGGGAAATTACGCGCGTCAGCGCCGTCCGCCATTGTTCGGGATCGTGGATATCGAATGCCAAAGAGCCGTTTGCCTTGTTT
>JAFGPC010000083.1 GCA_016926155.1 Sedimentisphaerales bacterium | reverse complement strand
TGGCCCATTCCACCGCATCGTGGCCGGTTGCCGTGCGTCCTCCGTCGATATAGACTTCATAACCCGACGGCAGCGAAGAATTGACATCCACATCGATGGCGACAGTGACCTTGTCAGGCCCGAATTCCCTGACCATCTCGGCGATCACCTCCGGCTTGCGGAAGGCCGCGCTGCTGGTCGAGATCTTGTCGGCGCCCGCTTCGAGCACGGCGGCCGCGGCGGCTACATCGGCAATCCCGCCGCCCACGGTAAACGGCACACTGCACGCCTGGGCCACCTTGCGCACGACATCGAGCATGGTCTGTCTGCCCTCCACCGTCGCAGTGATATCCAGCAGGGCCAGTTCATCCGCCCCGGCTTTGCAGTAGGCCTGGGCGCATTCAACGGGATCGCCCGCATCCCGGATATCGACAAAATGCACTCCTTTAACGACGCGGCCATTCTGCATATCCAGACACGGCATGATGCGTACTTTTTCCTGAGCCATCGATAATCCTCCCGATAAAGTTGAAAACGTTCTATCGCCGGTGGGCAATATACTGCTTTTACCTTGTTCCGTAAACCTTGTTTTTAAGGAAAGGGCTGCCCGCTTTTACGTATGGAATGTTGAAGTTTATTTCTCCTTGTTCTGATAGAACCTTACGTAATCGATGTAGTACTTCTGCGGGAAGATGGAATCGTCAAGCCCTTTCTGGCCGCCCCAGGAGCCGCCGAGCGCCAGGTTCAGGATCAGGTAGTGCGGCTTGTCATACGGCCAGACATCGTTGCCGGTGCCTTCATTGGCGAAGGAGAAGTATTTGGTCCCATCCAGGAAGAAGTCCATGTGATCCTCGTACCACTCGACCGCGTACACATGAAATTTCTCATACGGCTTATCGGCCTTGATCCGGTTGCCCTTGTTGGTGCCTCTCATGTGATTGTAGGCCCTGGTATGGATATTGGCGTGGATCGTGTCCGGATCGAATCCGACATTTTCCATGATGTCGATCTCGCCGCAGGCCGGCCAGCCCAGTTCTCTGCGGTTGATCCCCAGCATCCAGATGGCAGGCCATGTGCCGCGTCCGGTGGGCAGCTTGGCCCGCACTTCGATCCGTCCGTAGAGAAAATGCTGTTTGCCCCACGTATGGATACTGGCGGAGGTGTAGTCGGCCTTGTCATACTTCTCCTTCCGTCCTTCGATGATCAGCATCCCATCCTCTATCCGGGCATTTTCGGCCCTGGCTTTGGTATAATACTGCTTTTCCTGATTGCGAATGAAACCGACTTCATAGTCCCATTTATCCGGATTGGGAAGCCCTGTATAGTCGAACTCGTCATACCAGGTCAGTTTCCACTGCGGATCATCCGGGGGATTTGAAGCCGTGGCTTTACGATCCATTGTCGAACGCAATGTTGTATGGTTCTCGGTATCTCCGCCATTCTGTAAAAAGAAAGCCCCCTCTGCCAGACCGGCATCGATATTCATCGTCGGTGTATTGTCGGCGGTAAAACGTGCCTGTGTCAACTGTTTCCACAAGCCATCGGCGGTCCGTACCCAGCCATTGCCGTATCGGGCGCGGCGGATCTGCCGGGCACTTTCTCCGTTTCGTCGGAAGTCTTCTATGAAGGAATAATACCCGTTGAGAAGATCACCTCCTGTTATGGTTTGGAAGGTGGCCAGGTGTTTCCATTGTTTTTCCTCGTTCAAATAGAAATAGGCGGCATAGGTTGTGCGGTCGCCTTCGACCTCGGTCTTGACCATGCATTTATAGGTCTGCCCGACCTTCCAGTCATAGTCGAACATGCTCTTTCCGCCGGTGCCTTCGTTGCCGAATCGACTGACTCTGACACCTTCACCTTCATGCAGGACTTTTACGCGACGATCTTCGGGGATCGCATTCGGGTTGTTTTGCTTGCCGGGGTCCCATACCGAAAAGATCACGACCTTGCGGCCTTCCCACAATTCCTGAATCCCGAAGTAACCATGATGGAAGCCGCATACGCAGAAATAACTGCCCGGCACACTCTTTTCGACGGTCACTTCATTATAATAAAGCGTACCATTCGGAGCAGGATACCAGAGATGCACGCTTCGTGCCGCCCGGGGCATTTGGTTCTGTGCAAAGCTTGTAAAGCAGAGAATTCCAAAGAGAGCAAGTGTAATCGGAGTTTTAAAATGGTTCTTCATCACGTATCCTTTCCGGATCTGCATAATTGTTTGCAATGTTTTATTGGCGTTACTATTATAATCCCGCGAGGAATATCTTTCAATGCCGTCATATTGACGTAGAGACAGTGCGGAAAGAACTCTACTCCGATGCGACCGATTTCGGAGTAATCCGCCGAGTGAGGGAGTGAATGCCCGAGATGATAGTCAGAAAGATCATCAGAAAGTATGTGATGACAGTGAACCAGTCGCCCCATTCGCGGCTGACAAACGCCCATCCGATCATGACGGTGCCGATCCCGAACGACTGGAGGGTCATCTTAATCTTGCCGGAAAAAACCGCCCCGAATTCCACACCTCGGGCTTCAGCTATATGGCGCAGAATCGTTACGCTGACCTCGCGAATAAACAGAATGATTGCCGTACCCCAGCGAACGGCATCCAGTACCCACTCCGGAATATTGTAGGGGGGCTGTGTGAAATTGGCCATCAGGGGCTGACCGATCCATGCAAAACAGAAAAACGCCCCACAAACCAGAGCCTTATCGGCCAGTGGATCGACCATGCGGCCGAATTTACTCGTTACATTTAAATAGCGTGCCACTGAACCGTCAATCAGATCGGTAATCCCGGCGATCACAAAGAGCACGAACGCCACGGTCAAAAAGCGCCATGGTTTTGGATCCTCGAATCGAGGGGCATACAGCACCATTCCCAGAAAGATCAACGTCAGGATCAGGCGGATCACAGTCAAACTATTGGGAATCTGCCGAACCAGTCTGTTTTTCACTTCAATCGTCACAAATCCTCTTAAAAAAAGAAAGTATTACATACTCAGGCCATCTCTTAAGTTTGTCAATATGGATCAGTTTACTCAAGTAGAAAAGAAATTCAATCCCCTGCCTGTTCTACCACCAGATCGTAATCGGCCGTGTCTATGACACGAACGCGAATAAACCGACCCGCTTCGACAGAGCAGTCGCGAATCAGACACACACTATCAATCTCCGGCGCCTGGCCGTAAAATCGCCCCTGACCTGTCCCATCGTCTCCTACCACATCCACAAGACAAGTCAATTCCTTTCCAATCAGGGCTTGTGCCTTTTCAAACGCAATCTGCTGTTGTGTCAGCATCAATACCTTTCTCCGTTGTTGTTTGATTGTTTCAGGAACGACATCCTGCATCGAAGCGGCAGGGGTACCTTCTTCCGGGGAGAAACTGAAACAACCCAATGCATCAAATCTCGCCCATCGTACAAAATCCAATAGCCCTTCGAAATCATCTTCGGTTTCTCCGGGATAACCCACAATCAGCGTGGTGCGTAACACCACATCTGGCATAGCTGACCGCAGTCTGTCAATCAATGCCATCGTCGTCTCCCTGCGGTCCGGCCGATGCATGGCCTTGAGCACATCGTTGCTGATATGCTGAATCGGGATATCAATATATCGTAATACCTTCTGGCAATTTACGATCATCTCAATGAGTTCATCGCTGATGGAGGTCGGGTATAGATATAGCAAACGAATCCATTTCAATGTTTCGATCTGTTCCAACCGTCCGATAAGATCCGAAAGACTGTATCCGTTATCCAGATCTTTACCGTAGGACGTGGTATCCTGTGCCACCAGATTCAGTTCAAGCACGCCGGAATCTGCCAGTTCGCGAGCTTCCTTTTCGGTCTGATCGATCGGTTTACTTCGGAATCGGCCGCGGATCGAAGGGATTGTGCAAAAAGCACAATGTCGATCACAGCCTTCGCTGATCCGCAGGTACGCCCAATGCCCCGGATTGATCAGCAGTCTTCCTGAGTCAGAGTGATTTTCTTTTGCCGGCCCCGAGATCGGACTGTTCGTAAAAGAACTATCGGATATCAGGTCAATAAGAATCTGTCCGATAACATTTCGCTGGTCGAGACCGATCACTGCGTCAATTTCCTCGGTTACCTTAAACAAAGACTTTCCCATTCGCTGGGAAAGACAGCCGGCAACAACCACCCTGTGTACTTTGCCTCGGCGTTTTTGTTTGACAGCCTGTCGGATGGCCTCCAGTGCTTCCTGCTTGGCCGGTTCGATAAAGCCGCACGTGTTGATGACCACGATATCGGCCTGATCCGGATCGGCTCCGATCAGGAAGCCCGCCTCGCCAATCCGGGCCAGCATCACCTCACTGTCGATCATATTCTTCGGACAGCCCAGAGCGACAAATCCCACCCGTATCTTTTTTTCATGTCGAAGTCGTTTCATAACCGCGAAAGATAGCATAATATCGGATGTGGGTCTACGATATTTAAAAATCAGGGGAACTTTCCACTGGCTTATTTGTCTAATGGGAAAGTGTTTTTGCGCGCAGAAGTGCTTATTTGACAAAGATATACGAACTTGATTGAGATTATGGCAATATCCCTGCCTATAGGAAACGTCGTATTTTTCAGAGTAAACCTTAGAATGAGAGGAGCCAGAAAGGCTACAGGCGTCTGGAAACGGACAATAGTTACAGCAGCCGACATGCAAATGCCGATGTCAAGACGATCAGGGAATGTACTTTTTTGAGGGAAACCTATGACCGGTATAGACGGATCGGGTAAAGATGCCCGTCTCTATTTCAAAAATGTGTTTTTCTGGACGTCGATGAGTCTCTGTATCGCAAGCCTGATTTCTGGGTGCGGTGATTTTTTCGCCTCCAAACCTACCGAGATCGAGTCCAGAAACCTTCTGCGCGAACTAGAGACCGTTAAAATCAGTCCCGGTCAGGATATTCCTCTACCGGATGCTTATCGAGAACCGCCTAAAATTCTTGAAACAATCGTAGGTGACAAAAAAGATGCACGATTGTTCTATTTCTCCCGTTATCATACCGTCGATAAGCTCAAGGCTTTAATCGATCAGCAATACATGAAAGTTTTCCAGGTGGGCAAACAGCAGCTTCCCCGTCCCGATTACAACGTCGCTATTAATGCAGGCACCAACCAGATGATCGTTCGCTGTCCCTCGGTCGAGGATGCCCAGGAAGTGCTTAAATTCCTTGAACGTGTCGATGTCCCGCCCATTCAGGTGCGAATCGATTGCCTGATCTCCGAGGTCTATGCCGATCACACACTGGACTGGGAAACGCGGATTGATATCCAAAATCTGTTTGGCGAAGCGATTGAATTGAGCGGTTATATGCCCGGCGCTGCTTTACGTGATGCGGCTCGCAATAACTTCGGCCTCGATGTCGGATATGAAGACCGCAATGCCAAGCCGGGCCATGAATTCAGTACGCTGGTGGATTTATTGGTATCTCGGGGCTATCTCAAGATTTTGATGAATCCGTCTCTTGAGGTAGTCAACGGAGAAACCGCCAAGATCAATACCAGCGACCATGTACGCCTGGATGACGTCCAGGACATATTACCAACAGGATACATCAAAACTACGACTCGTTATATCGACATAATTGATTCGCTGGAAATAACGCCGAGAGTCTTTGCCGACGGATTTATCGGCATCAAGACCCGCGCTCTGATCGGTTCCAAGGCCACCCCGGAAGGGGTTACCCAGAGTCCGATTATTACCACGCGAGAAATCAATGTGGATGAAAACCGTGTGCGCCCCGGTCAGAGCCTGGTGATCGGAGGTATCCGAAAAACAGAACAGCGCAGTGTCGTGCGGGGCGTGCCGTTTCTCAAGGATCTTCCCTTCGTAGGCATCCTGTTTTCCAGTAAGGATTTTGAAGAGCGAGGCAAAGAGGTCCTGTTCATTTTAACGCCAACCATCTCTACCGGGGGCGTCCCGAATGAAGAGATGGTAGCCGAGATTCAGAGAAAGCACTCCCCGATCCGGGACCGTTCCTTTATGGAACATCTTGTAGATCCGCTGGGAACGGGCATCTATACCGAACTGGTGGAGGAAGAAGCGACCAATGCCGAGGTCCGGCGCACTCGAGCCGAAATGCAGCGGCTTGCTGCCGAGCGTAAGGCCAAAGAGCTGGAGGCGGAGTTGACCAAGGTAAGCGATCAGGCCGATCAGGCGACTCAACGCGCAGATCAGGCCCAGGCGGAGACTGAAGCCGTAAAGGGAGCAGTAGAGGAGCAGAAAGCAAAAGCCACCGCCGCCCAGCAGGAGAAGGAAAAACTGGCCGCCGAAGTGCAGAAACTAGCCGAGGCCGCCAAGGCGGCACGCGCAGAAGCCGACAAGGCAAAACAGGATGCCGCCGCCGCCAAAGCTGCCGCCGAAAAGGCCAAAAAAGATGCCGAAGCGGAGATCGATAAGTGGATGAAACAGGCCGAGCAGAAAAATAAGGATGGTGAAAATCCACCTCCGGCCGAAAAACCGGCTGAATCCAAATCAGCCGATGAAGTGAAGCCGCCGGCCAATACAGAACCGCCGCAACCCCAAAAGTAACTTGGATCCGGATGAATACGGAAATACGAAATCGTCGAGTGCCTCATAATAAGAAGCACGATTACAGAATATTACCGTGGAGGGTAATGGTCTGGATTTTTGTCGCCTCGACAGTATGGGCGGAAGTGGATTTCTTTCAATCGAAATCGACAGAACTGGAGTCGATGAATACCTTGCGGGAACTGTACCAGCTCAAGCCAATTCCTGGGGCCGATATGACTAAACCTGAAATCTATTCGCGCCCCCCGGAAATTGTCGAAGGAACGATTGCCGGCAATCCCGAAGTTAAATTATATTATTTCTGTAAATATCACAGTTCCGGAGATATAGTAAACCTGCTCAACAGTCAGTTTGTAGAAGGCCTCAACGATAACGAGGGCAATCCTATTCCTGGCGTGCCGTATAATATCAGCCAGAATCCTTCAACCGAACAAATTATCATGGCATGTCCGTCTCGGCAATATGCCGAGCAGGTGCTCGATTTTCTCAAACGGGTGGATGTGCCTCCCGTACAGGTCAAGATCGATTGTCTGGTTTCCGAAGTCTATGCCGATCATACGATGGATTGGCAGACGCAGATGGAAATCGAAAATCTGTTCGGCCAGGAGATCAGTCTGTCGGGTCTGCTGCCAGGGGCCGCCCTTCGGGATGCGGCACGAAACCTTTTCGGAATGGACGTGGGATATATTTCACAGGCCGACCAGCCTGGTCACAAATTCGAGTTATTGATCGACATGCTTGTTTCACGGGGTTATCTTAAGGTTCTGATGCATCCACAGTTGGAGGTCGTCAACGGACAATCGGCCTGGATTAAAGCCATAGAAAATCCTCCTCTACAGGAGGTTATCACTCAGAATCCTTCCGAAGAGATTATTTTTAGCGGTAAGACCTATGCACAGGTTGTGGATTCCCTTCAAATTACCCCGACTGTTTTTATAGACGGCACCATCGGGATTCGCACCACCGTCGTTACGGGCTCCAAATCCACGCCCGAAGGCGTGGCCCAGAATCCCATTGTAACCCGACGTGAGATCTCCGTGGCGGAAAACCGCATCCACAACGGCCAAAGCCTGGTCATCGGCGGCATTCAGAAGACCGAGCAGCGATCGGTCGTTCGAGGAGTTCCCTTACTGAAAGATCTTCCCATTGTGGGATTGATGTTTTCTTCCAAGGATTTTGAAGAACGGGGCAAGGAAGTTCTGTTTATCATTACTCCGACCATATCCCTTGGCGGTGTACCCAATGATGAGATGATTGCTGAAATGCGGTTGAAGCACGATCCATTGCCGGATCAATCGTTAATGGGGACCGTCATGGATCCTTTCGGGGCTGGTGTATATACCAACTTGGTAGAAGGGGAAGCTACCCGTGCTGATGTGCGGCGTACACAGGCGGAGATGGACAAACTCCATGCCCAGCGCAAAGCCAGAGAACTCGAAGAGAAACTTCGAAGGGCTCGCCGGCAGATTGAAACGGAACATCAACGCGCTTCACAGGCACAGGAACAAACCGAGCAGATTAAAACCACTCTTGAGCAGGCAACTACGACAGCGACCGCCGCCGAGACGGAAGCACAGGAAGCACAAAAGGCGATGGAAGCTGCCAAGACCGCTCAAACCGCCGCAGAAGCAGAGAAAAAACAAGCTCTGGCTGAAAAAGCCGCTGCCGAAAAGGCCAAACAGGATACGGAAGCGGAAATTGCCGCATGGATGAAGTCCAGGGAAAAACAGGGTGTACAAGCTGAGCAACAGAAGCAGGAAAATCCACCACCGTAAAAAATAACTCTATTCGTTTACCAAGGCTCGATCTCGTGAGGCATTTCCTCCAGTGGGCATCCGGAACATTTCGGTTTGGATTTACAGTAATCCTTCCCCAGACGTACCAGCAGGGCATGGTATTCATTGTATAGCTGAATCTCTTGTGGCAGGGTACTCTCGAACATTTCCCGTACCTGTTCATACCCCGCATCCGGCTCCAGCAGCCCATGCCGAGCCAATACGCGGCAGGTATAGGCATCCACGACAAACACACAACGGTTCAACGCATAGAGCAGTATCGAATCGGCGGTCTCTGCCCCGATCCCATGAATCACCAGCAGCTCTTCCCGCAGGGAGTATGTATCCACCGGCTCTATCCTGGACAAATTTCCTTCGAACCGGGTAAAAAGCCAGTCGAGAAAATTTTTCAGTCGCTGGGCCTTGATATTGTAATATCCGGCAGGGCGGATTAACTCGGCCAATGCTTCGGGTTTCAAGGTATGCATCGCTTCAGGCGAGAGACAGTTCGCCCGCTTGAGGTTGCCAATAGCCTTCTCCACATTCTGCCAGTTTGTATTCTGTGTCAGAATCGCCCCGATCATCACCTCGAACGGGCTTTCGCCCGGCCACCAATGCTGTGGCCCGTAATGATCCAGAAGACGCTTATAGATTTCCATTAATTGTGTCCGGCTCATCGATTCATCTCCTATCCGAAGAAACGGCGTCTAAATTCAGTCCTTTTCTCTTTACAATTCACCGTATGTGGCATACCTTCTTTCCAAACAGGAATCGCTCTCGTGTCGAGCACGAATATGGTTGACGACCGCAGGAAAGAACGGACCCGTGGCTCGCAGGAAAGATAAAGACAAGGACAGTCGCAGTCAACTGGTAACCTACCTCAAGGATTCCTATTGGGATCGTACCAGCCGCCCGATCTATGCCCTGGTCTACCTTCTGGGCTTTCTGATCTTCTATGAGCTGGGTACGATACTGATCAATCCCGAGGCCCTGTCACGCTCTCTGACGGACTTGCAGGGGCGGGTCATGGCGTTTGTCTGGGTTCAGGAGATCCTGGCCCTGATCGGCTTTTCCGGACGCACCTTATGGATCGCCACTCCCCTTGTCGTCGTCGTCATCCTCTTTGCCTTCCAGATCACCTCCCGCATGCGATGGTCGGTCCATTTCAAAGACTTCGTTCCCATGACGTTTGAATGCATCCTCCTGGCGGCCCCGCTGGTAGTGCTCAGCCTGGTGATCAACAGGACACCCGGCACCCCCTCTCCAGAATCGACTACGGCCGCTATGAGCACTATACGACAGGTCCAGATTCTTGAGGCTGGTGATTCGGTTCCGTCATCCATCCAATCCTTGCAGGCAGCATCCCCAGGAACCCAAAGAAAACAGGTTCATCCTTTGTTTGTCGAGATTGTTACGGGTATCGGAGCAGGTATCTATGAGGAACTTGTCTTTCGTCTGATCCTGATCTGCCTGTTAATGCTCTTGTTTCAGGATATTCTGCGGATGGACCGGTCCATGGCGATCCTGCTGTCCGTAGTCCTGTCGGCACTGGCTTTCAGCATCCATCATCATGTGGGTTTTATCGCTGGTCAGTTCGATACCCTCGAACGCTTCCGCTGGCAGCCGTTTATCTTCCGCACGCTGGCCGGAGCCTATTTTGCCGGTTTATTTGCTCTGCGTGGATTTGGCATTGCCGCTGGTACACACGCTTTTTACGATATAATCGCTGCAGTCCTTAAATACAGTGTCATGGGTGGGGAGTAACGGGAACGGCGAATTTTTCTTTAAAAAAAAATTAAAGTTCTTACTCTTGCAACCACATCGACTTGCAATACAATCGTCCGATAAGCATCTCTTGTCACCCTGTCAGTACTGATAACGCCCTTGATTTTTACCCCCATTTTGGAGTATAATACGGACGTGACGAACAGAGGATTTTACTCTTTGCACAGGCTTTAGGATATGGATGGACCGAAAACCAACGTGGCTGTCAGCGAGCTGGCATTTTCCCTCTATCAGAGGCCACTTCATCCCGAATTGTTTGACATTTATTCCCGTCGCCATCTTAAAACCGAGAAATACGAGACGATTCTCTGGGCGACCGGCTGTTCACATGTCGTCAGTGTCTTTTCCGGAGATCTGTGCCTGACGGAGCTGATTTCACTGCCCGGCCAACTTCTGCCCAAGCGGGGCCTGATCGAACGGTTTCGCTTCCAGGGTCGTAAGAACCACAAATGCACCCTGTCGCGCGGATTGAGCTATATGACCGATTTCCAGGTCGAAAAGATGAGCCCCAACCTCTATCGCAAGAGCCATACCGATCTGGAGCGCTTCGCCCGCAACCGCGGCATGTTCGTCCGCTTCCCCAAGCAGAGTGTCGAGGGCCTGGAGCCATTCAGCTACATCGATTTCGAAGCTCGGCGCGACGAATTGCATATCCACGCGTTCCACGCCTTCCCCGACCAGGTCACCATCATCAAGACCCAGTCCCTGGTCGACTTCCATTAAACGAAACCGGGAAGTTCCAATTCAAAATGGTGCTTTTACATCCTATGTCTGGATAAGTGTGTTTACAAAAAGAGCACAGATGAGAGTTCATTTTCTCAGTGTTTTCCATCATTAAAAGAAATGATTCAGTCACTGCGAACCGGAATTGTTCTCAACGATTTCGGTCTTGGGTTGTTCTTTCTGGTTATCGTTTTTCTGCTTGGCCCGGATTTCCAGGATATCCATCTTGCCGCGGATCTCGTGAGCCATCCGGCTGTTGGGAAAGTCCCGCATGATCTGCTGACCGGTCGCCAGGGCGTCGTGCCACTGGTTCTCCGTGACCGCCAGAGCGAACCGCACGCCCAGGTTGTGCAGCTTCATCTTGAAGATATTGCTGGCGGCATCCTGCAGGGCCAGACCCTCGCTGGGTGTCAGGTAGGTGTCCAGTTCCTTGAGGATCTCCAGGCTTCGCTCGGTATCCTTGGCGCGGACCGCCTCATCCCATACCGCCAGCAGTTCCTTCTTGCGAGCGTCCTTGATCTGTCGCAGCTTGCCACGGACGGCCTTGGCTTCCTCGGCATAGGGATAGGCCTTGATCAGGTTGTCGGCGGCCCGATAGGCCTGGGTCCAGCGATGCTCCTGACCGAGCTTGATGATATGGTTGATGGACTGACGGATGCGTTCCTTTTCCGTGGCATTTTTATACTGCTGGGTTGTGTTGCGAAGCTGGGCCGCCAGCGTCTTGTACTCGGTCTTTCGCTCCATCGCGCTGATCATAGCGTTAGTCGCCTCGAACTCGTGTGCGTGCAGCTTGGCGATGATCGCCTCGGCCAG
>JAFGPC010000082.1 GCA_016926155.1 Sedimentisphaerales bacterium | reverse complement strand
GATCAGACCATGCTCTGGTTCGGCATTCCCAACACAACCCAGCCTTTGGCCCAGCCGACACAGCAGCCCGTTCCGATCCACCCGTTGTCCCGACAGCAGGCCAGTTCACCGGTTACGTTTCAATGGCAGCCCTGCACCGATCCGGCCATCCGCGTGATCTGGGTCTGGACAGAGAACGACGACACCGATGAGGAAATCGAAGTTGATGGCCCATTGAATAAGAATGTGACGCAGTGGGGGCCGGTCGCTCTGGATTCCGGTTTCTGGGAAACGGGGATGGCTTTTATCAATGGATATCATCCTGTCCTTGATGACGAAACGGTCAATTCCGATGGTATTCCCTATGCCGTGATCAAATCGACCGAAATTGAGTACGATTTTGCCGTGGACAGACCCTGGGTGGTGTATCAGGTCTGGGGCGGAGATATAAATTACCTGCAGGAACCCAACTGGTGGGAGTACTACTTCCACCCCGGCCAATATGGGTATACTCTGCTGGGCGAATCGGATGGCTCCAGCGAGGTCTTCTACGGAAATTATTCGATTTATGTAATCCTGGCCCGCGAACCAGTCCATGTCGATTGCATTCGAGGCTCGGACGGATCCTATTATCGAGGCAACTATACAACGGCCTGTGTGGATAACTGGAGTAACATTTCCGGCCCCTGTGACGGATCCCACGCGACAATCGGTACGCCTGACTGTGACGGGGAAGGGATTTTCATACTCACCAGTGTCAGTGACTGGGCATGGCTTCGCGTTGTAACCGATACCGGATGCCCGTTTGCCGACCTGAGCGGCGATTGTTTCGTTGGTCTGGCGGATCTGGCCGTCCTGGCCGAACACTGGATGACCGGCCGGCAATAATTCAAAAGGGTTGTTCCTTTACGATGCAGAACAGGATTTCCTATCGATCCAGTCACATTGGGTAATAAAAAGCGAAGGTCCCCTTTCGGGCGGGACCTTCGCTGGTAAACCACTCCCTGTCGGGGTGGCTGCACAGCCTGATTTAATTACAGGCTTCGGCCGGCAGCAAATTACAGCTTGTCCAGTCGGCTGCAAGGATCGCAAAGTCGGCCAGGTTAATCACACAGTCTCCGTTGAGGTCGTTGGCAATCGGGTTGAGGCAGATATAACCGCCCACAACCTCCGTATACAATCCGGCTACCTCGACAGCATCCATCGTGAAGTTGTACACGCGGAAGTCGTCGATGAAACCCTTGTACGCCCGCGCCATGTTGCGGCGGTTGGCGATGTAAAAGAGACTGTCAAACTGGTCCAACGGCGCCGGGGCATTGGCTGAGGCTCTCGCTATGCCGTCTACATACCAGATATAAAAGTTAGTATCGTAGTCATAGGTCCATGTAACCTGATGCCACTCAAATCTCGGGAAGTACTCATTGATCGGACCGATGGAACCAGTAAGCACAGATGGATCCCAACCCGTTGGAATGCCATTCAGATTGCCGTAGTAATCGGTGTTGCCGTTGGCCCAGTCGCTTCCTTCACGACGCCAGATATACAATTTCTCGTAGCCGTTGGGATTTCCCGAAGCGAGCATATAACCAGTCCGAATGGCATCGTTGGTATATTCCCAGAACGAGAAAGTCCATGAAGTGTTGGGAGCGATCATGGCCGTCGGCACGGTAACCGCCTGCGCGTCCCCGCCGTCGATTCCGTCAAACTTGACGGCCTGCCCCACTCCGCCGTTGGCAGGCACAATCCCATCGACATACGAAATCGGAGCGCCCAGAGCCGCACCGTCATAATCGCCGATCTGATCTTCGAGGTTGCCGTCAAATGGCCATCGGGCAAGGAGCTGTTTGATGCCCAGTGCGGCATTATCGGATTGAGAGGTTACTCCCGTAGCAGGATCGTCCAATGTCACAATACAATAATACTCGCCGGCATCCGCATCCGTAACGGTTGGAATCGTAAAGACCGACGAACCTTCGGCCACCTTCACATCCGAACCAGACTGCACTTTGTACCATTCAAAGCTCATTCCGGTAAGATCATCGGAATAGGGATTCTCGACATCCAACGTAAATACGGCAGATTCCGCTTCTGTTCCTGCAATAGGCGCCGACTCGACAGACCAGGCAAACTCGCTTGTCGGACTTACTCCGACGATAACGGGTGTGGAAGATTCGGTCGTAAAGGTCCAGAGATCTCCGGTGACCGTTGCTTCACTGCTTACTTCATCTACCCGCCAATAATACGTGGTGTCTCGATTCAGTGTAACCGGGCCGTATTGTACGGCTTCCTCAATTGGGTCCCCGGCCGGAATCTCGGCCAGCAACGGTAGATTCTCACTGTTTGGATCCTCTCCGAGGTACAACATGTGTTTGATCAGGTCCGGATCAACCTCTACAATGTTAGGATCGTCCGGATTGGTGATCTTGCCGGTAAACCATTCCAATGTAACATCCACTTCATCAGTACTGGCTGAATTATCTCCGGACCGAGCGGCTCCATTTGCAGGGGTTGGATTGTACGCCTGCCCCGGTACTTGCGCGTAAATCTGCACTTCGGCCAGTTGCAGGAGATACTGATCATCGCCGCTGAGAGACAAATCTTCCGTTCGACTTACTCGAACATACTGCCCTTGTACGGGAATCGTCAGATCGATCGTGATCGTGGCCGGCGCACCCAGCTCATCCCCTTCATTGACAACCGTGACGTACACAAGCTCGTCGCTGGAGTCCTTAATCTCGATGGCGATATCTCTGAGTCGAAGTTGACAGCAATCCTGTCGATTCCAGAGAACGATGGTTTTAATCAGGTAAGGCTGTTCAAGGTCTACCTGCCACCATGGAGTTCGATCTCCGGATCCGGAATGAAAGATGGGATAACTTTGCGGTGCGATGCCATCTACTGCTAATTCCGGTCCGGATGCGGCTTCCCATGTGCTGCTGCCTGTTGTCGGTTTTCCCAGTGCCACATTCTCCTGGGCCCATACTGAGCCCGCGAGCAGTCCCAAGCATACGATCCCAAGGAATATCAGGTTCTTTATTGATACTTTTGTACTCATTGTTTATGTCCTCCGATATCTGGTTATTCATATCCTACTCTTTAGGTCCGACGATCAGTTGAGACACTCAGACACGGGAACGCGTCCACAATTCATCCATACCTTGGCCAGTTCGGCAAAGTCCAGCAGATTGACCTTGCAGTCCTGGTTGAAGTCAGCGGCGTCGAATTCCGGGCAGATAACCGCATCGGGAACCACGTCGATATAGAGCTGGGCCACTTCAAAGGCGTCCAGCGCGTAATTATAGATACGAGCATCATCGACCCAGCCGCGCCAGAGAGGATCGCTATGGGCACGCTTACCCAGATGGACCAGATCCTGAGTTTGCAGGTTTGTTGTGGCCGAACCGCCGAATTCGCCGTCGGTATACCAGCTAACTGTATCGTTCTCAAATGTGGCGACCAGGAAGTGCCATTCGCCATCGATCTCGTGCATACTCCACTCTGCTCCGTAGCGATGGATGCAGTACTGGGATAGATCGCCTTGCCGGTTAAAGTCAAAGCTCTCCTCGGCGGTTGCGTTCGGACTGGTGAAGCCAAATACTGTACACCAATTGGTAATCTGGCTTGCTGGAACGCTGTTTTTGGCCCAGCAGGAGATGGTTCGAGGCATTTCGCCGCTGATCCCGACAGCCCCAAAGACCACATATTCGCCTTTCTCGGCGTCCAGGTTCAGTCCGATCGCCTGGCCGGCCATCCCTTCGCTGAACATACTGGGCGGATCGCCGGCGCCGGTTCCGTAGATTTGCCCGTCCGGTCCCAGGCTTTCGAAAGCGCTCACATTACCATCCAGAGGCCAGTAAGCGATCAATCGTTTCAATGTTAAATTGACCGTATTGGAAACGGTTGAGCCGCCCTCATTGCTGACGACACAGAAATACTCTCCTTCAGCCTGCACGTTTTCGAGGGTCAATGTGTCTTCGGTTCCGAGGATTGTCTCCGGATCGGAGAGTTCATACCAGGCCAACTCCATCGCGGTTGCGGAACTGGCAGCGATAGTGAAAACGGCCGTTTCCCCCGCCTTTACAAATACATCCTGCGGCTGGCTGATAATAATGGGCGTGTTTGGAATGGTTGTGAACTGCCAGAGCGTTCCCTTGTGAACCAGACCCGTGTCGAACTCGGTTTCTATAACAGCGACGCCCCAATAGTACGTTACGCCTTTGTCCAGCAGACCGGGATCGGCGCTGGTTTCCGTAATAGGGCCTGTCAATAAGGGTAGATTGGCCATGTTCGGATCGGCGCCGAAATACACATCGTAGGCCGGTTCGTTGACATCGACGGGGGCATCCCAGCTCAGCATGGTGTCCACAGCCACAGCGATTTCTTTGTCCGGTGGAATTGGATTCGTAGCGGCCTGAGGGTGAATATCGGATATATAGGAACTTCCGATAATTTCAATATCTCCGCTCCCGGGTTTTTTCCATCCTACGTATAGGTTGTCGCTCCCTCCGCCTTCTTTCATTAATGCTTGAATATAGTAGGCCTTTCCTGCTTCGAGTGCTATGGGGGAAGAATCCTGTTCTTCGTCTTCTGTCCAGAAGGGAGGCGATGCTTCGACGTATCCATAAACGGCACAGATCGGGTCGGGCCGAAGATTTTCAGGATAACCGTCGGTACTGAGATACAATTCGCTTGCATCGTCACTGCAAATATAGAATGTGTAGTTTCCTGTAGACGGCGGGATGATATAACCGCTGAGTCTTGCCCCATAGTAATCTTTCCAGTCACGAGGACCGGCCATGGATGTAACCATCAGAGACCCGGTCGGATTATCCGGAAAGTCGGGACTGTTTATCAGATCCGCTACGGTCGCGCCGTTTATTCCTTCCCAGTATTCATACAGCATTTCGCCTTTTCCGGCCACGCTGACACCGGTCAATCCCATACATAACATTAAGATTACAAGAATAACTTTTCTCATTTTGACATCCTCCGAAAAATGTTTCCTTCAATGTCCTGTCCTTCTTGTTATAGGGCGTCTTCCGTCCGTATTTGGATGAACGCCGATTATTTGTACAGCCACACCTCCTTTCCATGATCAACATAAAGATGAAGGGAGCCAAACCCGCTGATAACGGCAAACCATTTTTTTCTCGCCGGACCGATCGGGGTACGGAAGGGGAACGTAAAACAGGGTTGATACGATACAAAGCATTTGTGGTGTGATACAAATTGGAATTGCCGAAGAAAAACAGGGCAACAATATTCCCTCACCTCCTGTCACCCTTCTCCACAAGAAAGCATGGTTACAACCCAGCCTTCCACCCGCGCTCCGAACAGGTATATCCAATGTCTCCTCGCTTCCACTTCGATAACACACTTAAATTAATGTACGAATCCAAAAAGTCAAGAAAATTCCATCTGTGACACCGTAAAAATAGGCAATTTTCAAGGATTTTCCGGCAAATCGCCCAAGGAGGAATCCGTAAGTCGGATATCAATATAGGATTGAACGGGTTCGGATTTGGGGTGTCGTTATGTGGAGAAAGAAAACAATATTGATCGGAAAATCTTTGGCCATACTACGCACTTTTAGATACGAAAAACGAGCCGATAGAACTTATAGTATAGCATACTTGGCAGTCAAATGGAAAGGAAGAAAGGTATGAGGTGATTTAAAGGTTTCGCTATTATTAATAGCAGGTGATTATCCTACTTTTTGTCTCCGTTCTTAATGGGATAAACATTCGGGGAGCAGTGAAAAAATCCTTCCCAAATCTTAGAATTTGTTTGCATTTTTCAGTTAATCATATCTATTATAATAAGAAGGCCGGTATTATTTTAAGAACAAAAGAAGAGTTAATATATTTTGATATCAGCCTGATTTTGTTAGAGGGTGATTCTGGAAAAGTTGAGGATGGTGATTGTTGTAATGTTGTATTATTACTTTCTACCTTCCTCTGTATGTACTTTTTGTTTCCTTTTTTCGGAGGGCATGTGATGAAAAGGTATGTTGCTGTTTTAATCCTTGGGGTTTTAGCGATGGCCTCGCTTGGGTCGGCTGCACTGGTTGTAGATGATTTCGAGTCCTATGCAGTGGGAAGCGATTTGCATGGCCAGGGTGGATGGAAGGGCTGGGATAATACTTCAGGTGTGGGAGCCCCGGTTTCCAATTTGTATGCCAGCAGCGGATCGAATTCGGCCGAGATCATCAGTAGTTCCGACCTCGTGCATGGGTTTGACTTTACCGGTGGGGCTCTGGAGTTCTCAATAAAGCAGTACATCCCCGATGGTAGTACCGGCCAAAGTTATTTCATCTTATTGAACACGTACAACGATGGCGGCCCGTATGATTGGTCGGTTCAATTGAATTGTAACCTGGATACGGGGGTAATCACATCCGATAACGGTGGTGGTGCTACGGCAAACATCGTGTATGGTCAGTGGGTCGAACTGAAGTTCGATATCGATCTTGACAACAACACGGTGGATGAGTACTACAATGGCTCGCTTCTTTCTTCACACCAGTGGGATGATAATGTCAGTGGTGCATTCGGAGCCATAGATTTGTTCGGCAATGGCGCTTCGGCGATTTACTATGACGATCTTTCCGT
>JAFGPC010000081.1 GCA_016926155.1 Sedimentisphaerales bacterium | reverse complement strand
AGGTCCAGATACTCCTGCTCTTTCTGGCGCTGGTCCTCAATCTGCTTGATCTGCTTGTCGGTCAGGCTTGTAATCCAATGTGTCAACTGGACGGTTTGCATCTCGTTCTTGCTGTCGGTGTAGCCGGCCGAACAGACCGCCTGAATCCACATGCGGTTTGTGATCGGCTCATAGAACGGCTCGACAATCGTTTCCCACTCGATAGCCGGATTCAGTTCATCAATTCCAAACTCGGTCGTTTCCGTCACCGAACTGCCCCCCAGCAGGCGTTCCATATTTTCCCGCGCTACCGAGAACGCCCTCATGCGAAGCTCCAGGTCCATCGTTGCATCGATACACCGATCCAGAATGACCAGCACCGTGGTCGCCAGGATCGCCAGAATCAGCGTCGCTACAGTCACCTCAAGCAAGGTGAAACCACGACGACGCGAAAACAGTTTGTTTCTAAAAGGGTACATATTCCAGAGGTTCGGGAATCTCGTATTCTCCATTGTACATCGTAATCACCCGGCTGTATCGATTGACGACAATCGTGTACGGATTGCCGTCGGCATCCAGAACACCGATCTGGATGCTGTTCTGCCAGCCGGAGCGGCCGGCCAGAAGCCAGACCCGATAGACCTCAATCGCATTAGTCTCCGCTCTTCGTGTATCCTGACCGTCGTCAAACCGCACATATTCCAGGCGGAACTGATCCGTAAAATACCCCGTCGAAATAATCTCTTCTTCAATGGGGATTCCATCACTGTCCAACTCAAAAAATGGCTTGAGCATGTACAAACCTTCGTCCAGATCGAGCATTACTGCATAGCGCCTGTCGCTCTGGGCGGCGGCATCCTGGGCCATTTTTAACGTACTGATGAACTCCTGGACCTGGCGGTCATAATCACTCTGTAACGCCTGTGGCATCAAATTGAGAAGAGCCAGCCCTGTCAACATCCCCAGAACGGCAATCACCGCCAATAGTTCGATAAAGACCAATCCATTCCGGCTTAAAAGGGAGCCTTTTGGCAAGCCTTTACCTATAGGACGATTACATGGGGTCCGTACTGGCCAGGTCAGCATCAAAACCTTCGCCTCCCTCTTCTCCATCGGCGCCAAAACTGATCAGCACAAAAGGCTTTCCGCTTTCCGGGTCCCGTAAGAAAAGAAAATCATGGTTCCATGCATCCAATGGAACCTGGGTTTCTTCCAGGTATCCGCCGGGCTGCCAGTTCTCCACATCCGTCGGCTGTTCAATCAGTGCCAGCAATCCTTCTTCTTCCGTGGGGTATCGTCCGGTATCCAGCTTGAACAGGTTCACCGCCTGATGCAGGATTTTAAGTTTAGCCTGCGTGGCTTTTTGCTTGGCTTTGTCGGTTGATCCCATAAAACTCTGAATCGCCAGACCCGCCAGGAGCCCGACAATCAGAAGCACGGCCATCACTTCAACCAACGTGAACGCTTGTTTGTGTAGTCTTCTCCTTCTCACAGCAACCCCTTTCATTGTATTATATATATCCATACATGCACTCGTTTTTACTTATGCGCCGAACTGTCCCGACGTGTATCGGATGATCGGAAGGAACGCCGCAACCGCGATAACACCCACAAGAACCGCCATGACAAGAATAATGACTGGTTCCATGGCCGCACTGAGCCTGTCTATTACTACATCCGAAGACGATTCCAGGTTCTCACTGATGTGTTGAAGCATCTGCCCCAGTTCACCGCTGCGTTCGCCTACGGTGACCATATGGGCAATCGTGGGATCGATCACGCCACTGTCCCGCAGGGGGGTGGCGATATCGGCGCCGGAAAGAATACGGTCGCGTGCCTGACGAACGGCATCGGCCATGATCACATTACCGGTGACCTCGGCAACCACTTTGAGAGAGTCAGCCATACTCAAGCCGGAGCTAAGCAGGGTAGACAAAGTCGAGGTAAATCGGGCGGCAATGCGTTGTTTAAGTAAGCGGCCAAAGACCGGAAGGGATAAGAGCATTTTGTCACGTAAGTAAGCGCCGCGCCGGGTTTTAAGGAACTGCCTTAGGCTGAATACAAAAACTATTAGAATTAAAATAATTCCCAGCATCCACCAGAAATTTGTCATGATTTCACTGACCTTGACCAGTGCCCGGGTAATCCAGGGAAGGGTTTGTCCTACTTTTTCGAACTGCTCGGCTATCTTAGGGATGACCACGACCGTCAGAACGATGGACACAATGATACAGAAACTCAGAAGCAGGGCCGGATAAATCATGGCCGTGGCCATCTTGGATTCCAGCCGCTGGCGTTTCTCCATAAAAGAGGCCATCTTGCTCAGGCTTTGTGAGAGGGTACCGGTAACCTCTCCGACACGGATCAGGGAGATGTAGATCACATCGAAATAGTTGGTGTATTCACTCAGCGCGTCCGCAAAAGACTCCCCCGTGACAACACGATCCCGTACATCGGTAATCGCACTGCGGAAGCGCTGATCGCCGATCTGTTGAATCAGCACAGCCAGCGCCTCGGTCAGCTTGATCCCCGCACTGAGCATCGTCGACATCTGGGTTGTGAATTCTGTGATCTGCCGCTTGCTGCCGCGCCGCAGCAGCCCCCCCAGCGACCGGGCCTCATCCTCGAAACCGACCTCTTTGATCTCGGTTGGATGCAGCCCTTTGGTGCGCAGATGCTTTCGGGCGGCATAGGGATTTTCGGCTGTGACCGTCCCGCGGGCCGTCTTTCGTCTGTGATCAATCGCAATGTAAGCAAATCGAGGCATTAGTATTGACTATTTTCGATTTTCTATTTTCAATTCGTTCGCGCCGTTTTCTGCGATGCAGTAAATATCGCTGTCAATTCTCCCGCTTCATTCATCAATGATTCCACCAACTCTCTCCGTATCAATCCTTCGTCAAGCAAAAATTCCATTCAGAAAAAGGACTCGTCGACTTCTTCCAAAGAAACTCCCAGTCTCGAAATAAACGTTGCTCGTGATTGCGAAGCACAGGCGGAACGATAATTAGCCGCCACAGATGTGGCACACCGGATCAATTGTCGCCGAATGTGTCTTCTCAGTTCTGTGTCCGGCAAAGCCGTGCTCAATTTCACGCATCTGTGAGCAAACATTTTGGTTCTTTGTTTGAGTTCTTCTCTGTCCACACTTTTGCATCCCACTTCCATATCTTTAAATAGAAAATGGAAGATAGAAGATAGAAAATTGTCTACATCTGGTCCGATTGTGTGACACGGAGCACTTCCTGAACCGTCGTCGTTCCGTGCGTCGCCTTTCGAGCGCCGTCCATCCGCAGGGTCGTCATGCCCAGTTGCAGGGCTTTCTTTTTAATCGCCCCGGCGCTTTCCTTGCGGTAGATCATCTCCCGGATATCATCGCCGATCATCATCAATTCAAAAATACCGATCCGACCGCGATAACCGGTCTCGTAACACTTGTCGCAGCCGGCCCCGACGTAAAACGTCGCATCCCCGGCCGATTGAATCCCGATTTCTTCCAGTTCCTGACTGGTGGGATGGTGCACCTCTTTACAGTCGGGGCAGATCCGCCGCACCAGCCGCTGGGCTAGTACGGCAATCAGCGAGGAACTGACCAGATACGGCTCGACGCCGAAATCCAGCAGTCGGCTGACAGCCCCGGCGGCGTCGTTCGTATGCAGGGTGCTGAAGACAAGGTGCCCGGTCAGAGAGGACTGAATCGCCATGCTGGCGGTTTCCTCGTCGCGCACCTCACCGACCATGATCACATCCGGGTCCTGCCGCAGCACATGCCGCAGTGCATTGACGAAATTCATCCCCTTCTTCGGCGAGACCTGCATCTGGCTGATCCCGCCAAGCTGGTATTCGATCGGGTCTTCGATGGTCATAATATTTTTCTGTACCGAATCGATCCGGTTCAGGCAGGCATATAGAGTGGTGCTCTTGCCGCTGCCGGTCGGGCCGGTCACGAAGATCACACCGTGCGAACGATTGATGACCTTATCAAAACTCTTGCGGTCGTCGATCCATAGACCGAGCTGATCCAGAGTAAACAGGCCCGTGCTTTTGTCGAGTATACGTAAAACCGCCCGTTCTCCATAGCTGGTCGGAACCGTACTGACACGCAGATCGATCTCGCGCTGGCCCAGACGGACGCTGCATCGTCCATCCTGCGGCATCCGCCGCTCGGCGATATCCATCCCCGCCATGACCTTGATACGCGAGATGATCAGCGGCAGGACATTACGATTCAGCGTGAGCGAATCGTACAAAATACCGTCGATCCGATAGCGGATCTGGATCTTGGCCTCAAAGGGATGTACATGGATATCGCTGGCCCGCATCTGCAGGGCACGAAACATGATATCGTTGACCAGCCGGATCACCGGCGGGCGGTTTACCACATCCAGCAGATCGTCTGAGGTGCTCGCTTCGTCCACAAGCTGATCGAGATTCTGGGAGTCCAGCTCTTCGGCCACTTCTTCGATGACGGTGCTTTTCTGCTCATAAGCCACGTCAATTGCCGCGGTAATCGCCGCACGCGAGCTGACGGCCGGTCGAACGGGAGCCCCGAGCATCTTGGATACATTGTCGATTACGCTGGTATTCAAGGGATTGGCGATCGCAACGATCATTTCCCCGTTGGCATCCTGCCTGTCGTCCCGGACGCCAATCAGGTAATGGTGCTGGGCGTACGTCGCCGGAACGGCCTCGACGAACTCCTTGGGCACCTGCCGTGAATGAATCTCCGGAATGAATTCCATGCCCAAGGTCTCAGCAAAAAGCCGCAGCACTGCATCCTCGGTAAATTCCGGCGCTGCCAGCAGCAGTTCGTCGACGCGTCGCGGATCGTTCGCATTGGCATTAAAGTAGGCGCTCAGGGCATCGACATTCAGAATGCCCGTCCGCTTGGCTGTATGTATTAAAAGTTCTTTCATTTCTTGCGCAGATCGATCTCTACTTTGTCATCCAATGTTTCATCCTCTTCGAGTACGCGAAGCGGATCCATCGGTTTGGGTTTAATGCCGGGCCAGTCTTCGTATTTCTGCATCTCATTTTCCGACTCTTCGAAATCGGTACGATTGATTCTCGAAATGTGTTCCAGGTCTTTTCGGCCCTCAAGACTGTCACCGGGACGGAGGATATGGGCCTTGATGAAAATATAGAGTTTGCTCTGTGCACTGGTGTTACTGGTGGTCCGGAACAAACCGCCAAGCAGGGGAATGTCGCCAAGTATAGGCACCTTCGTGCCACCCTTGGACTGGTTGACTTTGTCCATGCCACCTAGAATGATTGTCGAATTATCCGGTACGGTAACAACGGTCTGTACGTCGCTGATGGCCTGGTTCGGGGGCTTTTCGCTCTCTGGATCGAGATTCAGGAAATCGGACCGTGATAAGGTGATCTCCAATCGCAGGTTATCCCCCTGGCTGATGTGTGGCTTGATACCAAGAGAAATACTGGCGTCATAAGGTTCAAAAGTGACATCCGTTGTGGTAAAGGGCGTTCCGGTATCGGGCACCTGAGTGCTGCTGCGCGTCCGGGTGATGTACGTGGTAGTCTTGGTCTCGATGGTGCCTTCCTGGTTGTCATCAACCAGGAGCTTGGGTTTGGCAAGTATCCGTCCATAATTCTTGGTCTGCATGGCTGTCAACAGGGCCATGATCTTATTGTCACCATAGAATCCCGTGAAATTACCTGAATCTGACTGGAAATCGATAAACCGATTTCGATCGGAGGCGGAAGTAAGCCTGCTGAGAATCGAATCAGATGTAACCGGCGTATCCCCGGGAAGGATCACTCCGGTCAATCCCGAGATATGGTCTAGATCAGGAATACTGTGCAGGACATTCAGGGCATAACTGAAATCGTCCTGCTTGGTAATCTCCACTAATGTGACATCCAACAGCACTTGAGGTCGGTAATCGTCCAGTGTTTTGATCAATTCGCTGATCCACTGCTGATTCTTCTTGTTGGCGTAAACAATCAGCGAATATGTAGCCTTATCCGGCACAATGGTAATGTCAAGGTCATCACTGCGGCGGCCCGTAGCGCCCGGTCGGGTACGGGTTTCGATCTTGGCGTCCCGGGTTGGAGTGGTTGTCCCTGCTGCGGCAGCACCCGACTGAGCGGCTTGAGCCCGCAGGGTGGCATTCACCACTTCCCCGATCGTACCGGCCAGTTCTTCGGGATCCTGATTTTCCAGGGCATACACCACAAACGGCGTACTGATCTGGTCCAGTTCCCGGTCCACATGGGAGATGATCAGGGCAATCGCCGCATGCTGACGGGGTGTTGCACTGACCAGCAGCGAATTCGTTGCTTCCAAGATGGCGATCTGCGGATAATCGGCCACGATATCCTCAGCGGTAGTTGCCTCTCCGGTTACAGCTGGCGGTGGAGCCACCGCGGCAGGAGCGCTGGCCCCGGCTGTCGTCGGTGTCGTCCGACTTGTTGTAGGAGAGGTTCGAGAAGACGTCGTAGAACGGTCGTACCGTGATGTAGAGCCGTACGTAGAACTGCGGGATTGTGTCTGAACCAGCCCCAGCTCTTCCAGGGTTGTGATGATCTCGGCGGCGTCCACGTGCTGAATCTCATACTCCTGAATCGTCCGGCTGTCGGTCTGCTCGACGTCCACATGAGCGATTACCAGGGCGATTTCGGCATGCTGTTCCTCTGTAGCGTTGATCAGCAGCGAGTTGGTCGATTCGCGGATGGAAATAAACGGATCATCCGGCTCGGCCGTATCTCCCGATGTTGTAGTAGGACGGGGGACCGCGGTTCGTACATTTGTTGTCCGTGTCGTTGGACTGCGAGTGGGGCTCGTTGCCGATGTGGTCGTTGAGGGTAGTGAGCTGATTACACCCAGATCATGCAGGGCTTCAACGACCTCGGCCGTGTCGATATACTGAATTTGGTATTCCTTGATCGTTCGCAGGCTCTGCTCCGGCACATCCAGCTCATCGATCAGGCCTTCGACAATCTTGACCTTGTCTTCCAGGCCGATGATAAAGATGCGGTTGGTTCGATCATCTGTGTCCAGGTGAACGGTATCGGCCGTCTGAGCCTCGGATCGACCGGATGTCGTCGGAGGCCGAATGGTAGGCGGCCTCGTCGTCGTAGTTCTTGTCGTTGTGGTTCTTGTGGGTGTCGGTGGTGTTGGGGTGGCAGGGGTTTCACTCACAGTCACCTCGATGGTTTCCAGAAAACCGGCCAGTGTCTGCACCTTCGGAGCCAGTTTGCTGGCTATGGTATAGGTCAGAGTTCGAGGAACGATCAAACGCTTCTGGCCGGTTACATCGATCAGGTTAATGACCTCCCGGATTCGCTCGGTGCGATAGGCGTAATCCAACACAATCAATGTCTGAGTTTCGGCAACTGAATTGAAGGTCAGACCCAGACTCATGCTTTTCAGCATGTTTTCAGCGGTGTTGGTGCTGATGTTCTCCAGTTCAAATACACTGATCACAACCACATCGCCCGCCTCGATTGCCTCATCGGATTTGCGGATTGCAGGATCAAACTTCATGGCCTCATTTTCACGAATGATCGTGACCAACTTGTCGCGACGGGTCATCACCAACCCTTTGAACTTGAGCACCTGTTCCAGAAGGGCGTATATGTCACGAACCTTGATCTTGCCGTCATGGATCTTGATCTTAACGGTTCCCTTGACGATGGTAGGATCATATAAATAGTTGAGACCAAGTTGTTTTCCTACCAGTTCAACCAGTTCGGAGATCTCGACATCTTCCGGAAGAGTGATGGTCAGTTCCAGTTCTTCCTCTCCGTTGGGAATGACCGGTTCGTTAATATCCTGGATCGATTTCTCCGGTTCGGTTGTGAGCGGAGCAGGACGGGTTTCAATCTTTTTGGGCGGCTCGGCTTTAGCCGGTTCCGGTTTGGGTGGAACGGTGGTTTCTGTAGGTCCGGGCAGCGGCGGGGGAGATGTTGCTTCCTGCTGCTGTGGTTTACCCTGCGCCATCAGTTCGAGCAGTTTTTGCAGACCGGCCTGTCGTTCTTTTTCGACTTCTTCCGCCGTAGGAGTCGTAGCCTCGGCTTTTTCTTGTGGCTTAGGGGCGGTTTCTGTTTTTACCGGTGGTTTGGCCGCGGGTTTTGCCGCTTCGCCCACTTTCGGAACAGGAGCGGCAGTCTTGGGTGTCTCTGTCTTAGGCTCTTCCGTGGGCTTGGGAGCAGGTTTGGCCGGCTCGGGTTCAGGGGCAGGTTCCTTGGGTGTTTCCGCAGGCTTTGGAGCAGCTTTTGCCGTCTCCGACTTGGGCTCAGGTTGTTCCGCCTTTTCCTGTGCAGGTTCTGTTGCTTGTTTGGGTTGAGGCGGCTCGGCCGTCTTGGTCTCCGTGACCGGTTGAGTCGCTTGGGTTTCAACAACTCCCTGTGCCTGGAGTGTTTCTAGGGCCTTTAGCATTTCCTGGGCTTTTTTCTCGGCCTCGGCTGCTTCCAGTTCAGCCGTCACTGCCTTTTTTTCCGCCTCTACGGCCTTATCGATCGCTTCGTCAATTTTCTTCTCCCCCTCGGTATCCTGTGGCGGGGCTTGCTGTTCGGCTTTAGCCAGGCTCTGCAGGAGTTCATCTTCGAAGAAGTCGCCCGATTCTGTTTTTTCCACGGGTTCCTGTGTTTTGATAACCTCCGGCTCAACGGCTTTTGTTGTCTCGATAACTTCGTCTGAAACAACGGTTGAAGGTGTTTTGGGCAATTCGCGGCTAGCGAGTTCTTCCGCCCCGGGAGCAGGAGGGCCGTACAGTTCAACAGGTTCAGGAGCTGTATCTTTCGTTTCCTGGACAGGAGCAGCGGATTCTTTTACCTCTACCGGACTCGGAACTGTTGGCTCAATTACAGGGGCTGGTTTTGATGTGATTGGAACAGGTACTTCCTTGACCGGTTCGAGTTTTCTGACCGCCGCAGAGAGGGTCTTTATGGCATCGGACGGTACGGCTACGATAAGCTGCCCACCAGAACCATCGACGATGACACGAGGCAATGGTTTATCGGCGGGAGGGTCGGTAAACGTGCCCAATTCCATCCCTTCAACAACCAGGTGGACTTGATTGGTCCGAAGTGATTCCAGCAGGGTTTTGGAGACAGAAATTTCTGTCACGGTATACGGATTTGTGCTATCCACTACATCAAACAACGATGAACTTTTAATCAGAACATCGGAGTTTGTGGACGTGACAATCAATGCATTTCGCGGCAATTCCGTCAGTTCACATGTCAAACCGGCCTGTGCCAAAAAAGCTTTGGCCTGATCGGTCGTAATGTGCTTGAATCGATACACCCGGCTTCGCGGGGCCGCCGTGGAAGAGCCGTTCTGGGCCCAGAGCAGCGAACTCAATACTCCGGCCGAGGCTAAGATCGTTAGAAAACCAATCAGACGAAACTTCCCACCACCGATGAGACGACATCCTGAATGCATGTTGTACTCCATATCCTGCTAAGGTTAACGAACCTTGTTATCCTTTCCCTGACGCGGCCGCCAAAACGTGGACGCTCGGCGCGTATCTCCCTGTTTATCGGATATTTACGGCGTCGGCTGAGCTTTTTTTCACAGGTTCAAAGGCTCGCTAAATGCCGAAATTCCCCGTGCTTATGAGACAATTGAAAAATCGAAAAGTTCCCGATACAAATGGAAAAAACGTGTTTTTAAGGTTGGGATGGGAATAACCTAAAAAGGTAGATTCAGTAGGACTTGCTTTCAGTATTATCTTCGCCGTTTTTAGCGGTCCCCTCTCCGGACTTCTGGTCCACCTCATTGAGCCGGGTTTTTTCTGCCTGCAGGATTTGCAAAAGGGCATTCCATGCCTTGAGTTCCTCGGCTTTCTCATCCTCGGTCATCTCGGCCATTTTGCCGGATTCCTGCATTAGGCGTTTAATGTTGTTAATGTCGTTATCTACTGTTTTACGACGTTCTTCGGGTGTGGGCAGAGTCGGAGGCGTGCGATACGTCCTGTCGGGCTGGTCCGAATTAGCCTCAGTGCCGCTCGAAGTTGCTGAAGAAGCCCCAATACGGGTCGGCGCTCGGACGACGGATGAGCTTCGACTTGTCGAAGCAGGAGGACGGATTGGGCTTGTGGCCCGCGAAGCATTCGAAGGCAAGGAAGGAATCGCCGAAGCGGACATCCCACCTGTCGGAATGGGCGGTACGGCGGACTCCAATTTTTCCGCCTCCGATTTGAGCATCAACTTATACTTGGGTTCGGGCTTACGTTGCAAAGCTACTGACTCAGGCTGACCGGAGTCATTTAGAACAACAATGTGATCTTCATAAATTTCCTGGATGGTTTGGTGATTTACCTTCTCGCCGGGACGGTGCCATTTTCTCCCTATGGTTCCACCTAAGTCAAGTAATGCCAGGGATTTAGATGGATATTTCGGATACCAGGCCGTTGCTAACAGTTGAAACTTGGTTGAGAATGGTCCCTTGGGTTCCGGCCGTTTGATTTCCGGTTCGGGTTGTCGAGCTACTGGAATCGTTCTTGTTGTCTCGACGGGTGGTTTTACAACAGGTTTGGGGGGAGGGGGCGGATCGATCCCCAGGGCAAAGAGCCTGGCCTGGGTGACCAGAGGCGATTCCTTTTCTTCGGTATTCTCCGTCCCTGGACGTCCGGCGATAAACTGTTCGAGTACGCCTAGCTCAGAAAGAACCTTTGGAGAATCTTCATTTCTTCCGAGCAGGTCGGTAGCAACCCAGCCGGCCGTGCCTACTGCCGCAAGGACCGATAAAAACGCCAATATTTTCATCAACTTAATCACGGCTATTCTCTCATGGCGAATATGCTAGAAGCTATCCATCCTTCCTATCGGAAAAACCGCTCCCGGCCCTTAAGGCCTGCTATGTATTTCGACAGGTTAATCGGCTTTTGGTTCCCGCCAATGGACAATTTTTTCCATGTATTCCGCCTCATGCCCGGCATAATTGATACTGTTTTCCGGAGTGTGACAGTCAATACAGCGGAATTTGGGTTCACCCGGTGCGACATTTTTACCACCGGAAAGCTGAGAGGCGATGTGTTGGGATGACGGTCCGTGACAGACCTCACAGCCCACATTCCGCAGATCCGGCGGGCTGTTCTCGTTGGCAAAGCCGCTCTGGAACTGGAAACCGACCACATGACATCGAATACATTCCGGGTCATACTGCTGGTTGATCTCAACTAGTGTTTGGTAGGCCTTTGCGTGGGCCTTAGTGGACCATTTCTCATATTCATATTTGTGACAAACGGCGCAACTATCCGATCCGGTATATTCCAAGCCCTCCGGCAATGGAAGTTTGGGCACTTTTTCCAGAAGATTTTCCTCTTTGACGCGCAGTTTGTAAAATTCATATAAATCGACAAGTTGTTCATCTGTTGGCAATGTACTGCTGACGGGTACACCTTCATAATCCAATTGCATGGGATTCTTGGTAGTGAAACGAACAGTCAGTTTTCCAATATATTCCCCTAATTTACCCACAGAAACCACGAGCGGACCCTGGGAAGAACGGCTCAGGATTTCCGCTTCGGCGGCAATACCTGGGCATACAATTAAATCAACGATGGATAATTGTGATACATCGAGTTGCAAGCAATCCTCGATGATCAAAATGCGTAATTCCTCATCTGAATTAGGCTCGAAGCCAAAGATAGGCAATAAACCATCTTCATTCTTCTCATCGGTTAAAAAATCGCGGGATACCGTTCCTATGACGATACGCAAGGTACCTTGGCCCAAAGGAACTTCGCTAGACCATACAGGGGGTAAATCAGAGGTGTGTTGGGCTGAAGTGATGAGGGAAAAATGGTTATCTGGCAATAGACCTTCCGATTGAGCGACACGAAAATCCTCCGAATCCAGGCAAACCAGATCATATCCCAGGAGATTCAGCGCCTGAAAGAAGGTGTTCAGTTTGATTCGATCCTGTGCCGAATCCTGTCGAAGGAGATTGCCGGTTTCAATTACCAGACGATTTTCCCTAGGGATGGTATTCAAGATTGCGGGACGTCGTTCAAGCCCGCCAAGCTGATCTTCCGAACAACCGCACGGCTTTAATGTGCTTAAGGACTGACCGGTAAAAAACAGAGTAAAACTACCTCCCGGTCTCTTGATACCATTATCTGGACCGTCTGGTTCAGGATTACATCCAATCAATACGGATATACAGATTCCAACCGTAAGGGCCAGACCAAAGATGAAGGACTTCTTAACTGTGGCCATGGTTTGCCCTATTGGATTTTATACCATCCGGTACAGGTAATCTTGGCGGTCCGCCCGTTCTTGAATTGCAGGGTGAGGGTATCGCTGATATACCGCTTGACCTGATTTTCCCGAGGAGGCGGGGTGATCCGGATTTCCAGCTTCAGGTTGTTATCCTGCTTATCCTGAGCGACCACTTCCATCAGTCCCTTGTCCGAATCGGAAGATTCGAGTTCCAGGGACTCTTCGCAATGATTGGTTACCCAGACATCCTTGGAAACTGCCTGTCCCGGTTCGGCGTTCTGGAGGATAATCCTCGGGCGGGACAGGGTCATACAAGGTGTCGCCTGCCAGCGTGCCGAAAGGAGTTTGGCCTCGGGATGAGAAGTCAATATCTGAACGGTCCCATACAATGTACTCTCCAGCGTCTGCATATTCACCTTGGGCTCAAGGACGAACTCTGTGCCTTCCTTGTCCGGATCGTACTCAAACGTAATTGCGTTGTTGGTCGCCGTAACGCTCTTAATAGCAAATGCCGTACCGTCATTGCTGCGAACTTTAATCGGGACGGCCCCGGCATTTTCCTTGCCGACGGTCAGGGACATCTCCATGGGTTCGACCGCCACTTTCAGCTCGATAATCGCTTTAATGGTTAGTTTGGAACTGGGATTTTTGGGATCGTTACTCATGATATACAACGACTTGCCTACCGTTCCCGGATACGTGCCGGAGGTATACGTAACAGGTATTTCTCCGGATTCTCCCGGCTGGTATTCTTTTTTCTTAAGATCCGGAACCATGCACCCACAGGTGGATTTGACCTCTTTAATAAGTAACGTTCCATCCCCCGCATTTTTGAAACGGAACAGCACCGTATGTTTTTTACCAGGTCCGATTCTTCCCAAATCGACTACCGGATTATCCACCTCAATCTTTGGTGTCCCTGTTACGACGGTGGGATTGTCCGGGGATTCATTCGAATTGGTGGGTATTACAGGTTTCGGCTGCGGCTTCGGGGTCGGTTGTGCCTGCTGGGCTTTTGGAATTGAACTGGAGGTTGGCGTTTCCAGCCGGGTATTCGGTTCCGGGTTTCGTTTGGACTCTCCACAACCGGAAAAAGCAAAAAGTGAAACAAAAGCGATCAATGTCAACCACAGGAAAAAGCTTAATTTCATGATTTTCCCTCTCATATTCAGGTTTCTGGGGTACTGCCCCACAATTCTTGCCGATATGCATTGTATCGATGGGTAAAACAAGAATCAACCGTCAAGTCGGTTCAAAAAGGCTATCTCTTTACAGAACCATATTTTAGAAGTATCATAATTGCTATAAATATCAAGTTATAAAGGAGTCGACCGTGAGCGGGTCGTCCGATAAAGAAATTTCCATCGTCATACCGGTTTTCAATGAGCAGGAAAGCCTCGGATTGCTGCACGAAGAGATCGTGAACGCGATTGGGAATCGATACACCCATGAAATCATTTACGTGGATGACGGAAGTTCAGACAACAGCTATTCCATTCTTAAGGCCCTCCATGCAGAGAATCCGAATGTTTGCGTCATCCGGTTTCGGAAAAATTTTGGTCAGACGGCAGCCCTGGCAGCCGGCTTCCGGCTCGCTCAGGGACGGGTGATCGTTCCTCTGGATGCCGATTTACAAAATGATCCCGCCGATATCCCGATGCTGGTGGAAAAGCTGGCCGAAGGTTTTGATATTGTCAGTGGATGGCGGAAAGACAGGCAAGATACATTCTTGACTCGGACATTACCTTCCCGTTTGGGTAACTGGCTGATTGGCCGCATTACCGGGGTTCGGTTGCACGACTATGGGTGTACGTTGAAAGCATATCGAGCCGAATCTTTGAAAGAAATCCGGTTGTACGGCGAGATGCACCGTTTTATTCCAGCTCTGGCCAGTTGGGGCGGCGAAAAAGTGGCGGAAATGGTGGTTAACCACCGTCCCCGAACCACGGGAACAACCAAGTACGGGCTCAATCGTACGTTCAAGGTGCTGCTGGATCTGATTACCATTAAATTTTTGGCCTCCTTTTCAACCAAGCCGATTTATGTATTCGGAGGACTGGGAGGAATGTGTTTTCTTGGTTCCGTAGTCTCGGGGGTATTAGTATTATATTATCGGTTTATGGTAACTCCCTTTCTGAGCATGAATCGCAATCCTCTTCTGGTACTGTCCATGATGCTGATGACAGCGGCCATTCAGTTTGTTATGATGGGTCTTCTGGCGGAGATTATGGTTCGAACATACCATGAATCGCAGGATCGAGCCATTTATGTCATTGAGACGATTCTCGAATCCGTTGCCGAACCTAAAACGGCGGCCAACCTAACGGACGAGTCTAAAGGGATGGAGTAAATCGATGTCTCGGAGAAGGCGGCGAAAGGAATCCGCAAGGTCAGATTCTCCCCCACCCCCCATTGCATCCGGCACAAAACAATCTCAATGGATCCTGATCGGGATTGGTCTGAGTGTGGCGGGTCTGTTCTTTGTCCTGGGTAAATATATGGAGTTGGGTTCTCCGGGACCATTCGATAGTGCTGCCTATGTCTATTCCGCCGAGCACCTGCTGCAGGGGGCCCGGATGGATGTCGAGGAGAAAGGCTCGGCCAAACCGGCCACCATGCTCTTCAATGTGATTGCCGTGGCCTTATTTGGCTTCAATGACAGTGGACCCAAGATTATTCAGGGCATACTGCAATTTTTGGCTTTGGGAATGATGTTTGCCGCGATGCGGAAATGGTTCGGCTCGCTGGCGGCGTGCCTGGGGGTGATTCTGGCGTCCTTTTATCTGTCGGCGCCTTTGATCGCCAAGTATGGGAATGTCAAAGAGCAGTATATGATTGCCCTGATGGTGATTGGGATATCGGCGCTGATGTTGTATGAATTCGGCAGCAAGCCCCTCTGGGCGGCCCTGGCCGGAGCGATGATGATTAATGTGTATTACATCAAGGAAACCGGCGTTTCCATGATTGCATCTGTCCTGATCTACTTCATGGTCGGATTCATGACACATCGAATTCCATGGCGGGCCATCCGAAAGGAAGGCTTGTTTCTGATGATCGGAAGTACGATAGGGCTTGTACCTCTGGGGGTATTTTACCTTTGGCAGCAACAATGGAATACATTCCTATACACCTTACCTGTGGCGATTCTTCAGTTTTTATGGCTTATCATCGGAGCAATCTGGGTAATCGTCTTATTGCTTCGGTATCGCAAACGGATTATGCAGAGGCTGAGAACCGTGCATCGGGGCGTCTGGTGGTCCGGCCTGGGTCTTCTGAGTGCAGTCTTTCTGGGATTTTCTATCTATTTTCTAATCATGGGTGAGTTTGCTTCCTACCTTGAGCATCTGCCGGGGGTGAGATTTGTACAGAGAATCTACTGGCGCTTCGATAAAGGGCTGAGTTTTACCCAAAGGATCTTCTTTTCTCCCAACCAATACTGGAAATTAAGCCGGGCCGCCATGGGGATCACCCAACAGGCCCCTATTGTGTTTCGGTATTATACAGCATTAATCATGCCAATCCTTTTCGGTGTACTTTCGTTGATAGCGGGGATAATCCGCCTCATTCTTCACCGGATCAAACATCTTTCTCTTACTGGGCCGGACCGATTTGTTCTGTTATTGGGAATCTGGTGGCTGCTGGATATGGCACTGGTTTGGATCAGTCCCCGTTCGTACGAGCAATATTATCTGCCCTTGACGGCCTCCGGAGCCATGCTGAGCGGATATGCTGTATGGTTCTATGTGTGCAGTTTTCGTAAGGCAATGCAAAAAGGTCCATGGCTGGCTGTGGGTGCTATAGCGGCGTTTGTGATACTTGCATTGGCCTGGCCGATTTATTTTGGCTTAAATCGGAGTCGTTTTTCAGGGAATCGATATGAAGATGGCCCAAAGAACGGATATGTCCAGCGATTGGAAGAGGTCAGGGTGCGGAAACTTCATCCAATGGCGTGGGAGGCAGTAGGTGATTACATCAGGGAACACTCCTCCGAACAGGATACGATTTATGTGTGGGGCTGGGTGCCTGGGATTTATGTCCGCGCCCAGAGGCTAAGTTGTACTCCAAGGGCTTTTGAAAGCGATATGCATGTAACTCCCCCCCGGGCCCTGTATGGAAAGACCATGGCCCTGGTGGAAGATTTTCAGGAAGGAAAACCAAAGTTCATCGTGGATTCGCGAAAACGGCACTTTCCATGGGACCGGCCTCCTTTGGAACTCTGGCCTTCGTATCCTCCCTTCCAGGGAGTTACCAAGACCCAATTTGTACCTGACAACGAACAAGCGATCCGTCAGTACAATGCACAATACATGGATATTCTGGATAAACAAATCAGCCCGGAAGAGGCTCAGCGGTATGAAAGTATGGCCTCTTTTCGTGCGTTTATCCGGACGAATTATGATATCGTGCAGATCAGTTTCGGGGAACATGTGCTTTTCCGACGGAAAGCAGGGCAATAGCTACCGAACATGGATAAAGACACTACATGAACATCCTGATGCTCAATTATGAGTTTCCTCCGATTGGGGGCGGCGCTGCGCCGGTGACGTTGGAATTGTGCAGGCATCTGGTGAAACTGGATCACGATGTGGATGTGGTAACCATGCGGTATAAAGGGCTGCCCGCCTCTGAAGTGATCGACGGTGTTACCGTTTATCGCACATGGGCCGTTCGCAAACGTCCGGATCTGTGCAGAACCCATGAGATGGCCAGTTTTCTTGTTGGAGCCTTTTTTAAAACGCTTGGTCTGTCGAAAAAGCGAAAGTACGATATAATCCACTGCCATTTTATCATTCCAACCGGACCATTGGCCTGTCTGGTTGCACGAATTCGCAAGGTTCCCTTTTTAATCACCTGTCACGGCAGTGATGTGCCGGGCTATAATCCCGACCGTTTTCGCAGGATTCATTGGCTGATTCGTCCTTTCTGGAGGAGCCTGGTGCATCGTGCCGACATGCTTGTATCGCCCAGCCAGGCACTGCGGACCCTCTTGCAGCACCATTGCCCTGATGTGAATGTCCGTCTGATTCCTAACGGGATTTCTCTTTCCCGGTTTCGCAGCGGTCCTAAGGAAAAGAGCATCCTGCTGTGCAGCCGGCTGCTTCCCCGCAAGGGATTTCAGTATGTGCTCCGGGCGGTTCACGATCTCAAACTGGACTGGCAGGTCAATATTGTAGGGGATGGACCTTTCCGGACCAAATTGGAACAATTCGCTCAGGGATCAAAAACACCGATTCGGTTTTGGGGTTGGCTGGACCAGAGGTCGCCACAATTCCGTCAATTGTATGAAACCGGCTCCATTTTCGTTTTTCCCTCCGAAGCGGAAAATTTTCCTACCGTTCTGCTGGAAGCAATGAGTGCAGGGATGGCGATTATTACCAGCACCGCCGGCGGCTGCCCGGAAGTCGTCGGACCGGCCGCCCTTCTGGTTGAGCCGGGGGATGTGGAGGGAATTCGAAGTCGAATTCTCGAACTGACCGGTTCACAACAGCGTCGCAAAGAATTATCAGAAGCGGCCTTACATCGTGTCGAACAATATAGCTGGCCGGGGGTCACAAAACAGTATGTGGATTGTTATGAGAGGTTGTGTACGGAGTCTCGGAACCGATGAGTCGAGCGCTGAATGAAGTTGAGATTGATTTTGTGGATTTCATGGCTGCCCGAACCGGCCGGCCCAGGGCAGAGGTTGAGGTGATTTTTATCAATATACGCGACCGGTACGGATTTGAGACGAACCGTTTTCTTGGTATGACCGGCGAAGTAGCCGAATTATACAAGCTTTTGTATGACACCAAAACCGAGGAGGATACGATTCGCTGTTATCAATTTCACTCGCTGCTCAATGTGTATTGCCATTTGGCGTATACCTATCCCAAGCCCAAAAAGAAATATTGGAAGGAATTGGTGCGAGACCTGAAAAAGGGCGAGTTGAGGAATATCGTCAATTTTCTGAAACGTAAATTCACTAGCAGCGCCGAACTGAAAGGTCTGCATCTGGGACCCCGGGGGATTGCCGCGTTCCTGCTGGATCAGGTTAAGGAAGAGCCGGTTGTTCTGGATTACGGGTGTGGGTTGGGATATATTTCCTACCAAATGGTCAAACTGAATAAACAGATCAGGGCGATTCTCCTCGATGTGGACTGTCTAATGCTGGATTTTACCGTTTACCGATTTCAAAAAATCGGGGCGAACATGGAAGTTATCCGGATTACTTCCGACTGCATATACCCGGTGGTTCCAAAGCATAACATCTGCATTTTACGTGAGGTTCTGGAGCATGTCCATCAACCGCTCCTGGTATGTGAAGCCATTATAACAGCGTTAAATCCCGGAGGAATCGTTTATGGCAACTTTGATGATCACACTCGAAACATGTATCATGTTACACCAGAATTAAATAATGTTCGCCACTGGTTCGATAGGCATTTTGAAAAAATTGGAAACGGCTGTTATCGAAAACGATAATCGCCTAGGTTATTTGAATAACTCTTAAACCCCATGACGTGTTTCGGGAGTTCGACTGTTGGCGCAACAAGAAAAATCGATTCGGGTTTGCTTTGTATCGCCTAAAGTATATCCGCTGTTGAATCCTTCCACGGAAGGCGTGTTCGGCGGCGCCGAGGTTGATGTGTATATGATTGGCACGGAGCTGGCCAAAGACAATTCTTTTAATATATCCTATATAACAGCGGATTACGGGCAGATCGATCATGAGCAAATTGAAAATACGACCCTTTTCAAGAGCTTCAAGCTGCGGGACAATCCAATCAAAGGAGCGTTCACACTCTGGCAGGCCATGAAACGCGCTCATGCGGACATCTACTTTCTTAAAACAGCCTCGCCGGGCGTTCCTCTGGTTTTCCATTTCTGCCGCTCCCATCGTAAAACACTGATTTACCGAACAGCGCATAGTGATGAATGTGACGGAACCTATAAAAAAAGACATCCCTTCCTGGGACGGGTGTTTGAGCATGTTTTACGCAATGCTTCGGCCGTGCTCAGCCAGAATGAACAGGATGCGGACAATCTTCGTAAGACCATCGGTGTGGATTCGACCGTGATTCGCAACGCCCATCGCATAGCCGATGCATACGAGACGGGGCAACGGAATACAATCTTATGGATTGGGCGGAGTGCGGATTTCAAGAAGCCCGGACGTTTTCTTGAGCTGGCCCGTCGCTGTCCGGACCAATCGTTTGTCATGATTTGCCAACGGGCAACGGGAGATGCACAATATGATCAACTTCAAAAGGACGCCGCCGGGATCGACAATCTGACCTTTCTCTCGCGCGTTTCTTTTCATGAAACCGATCAATATTTTCGGCAGGCGAAAATACTTGTCAATACCAGCGATGCCGAGGGATTTTCCAATACTTTTATCCAGGCCGCAAAATGGGGCGTGCCTATTCTTTCTTACCGAGTGAATCCGGATAACTTTCTAGCCGCGTTCTCCTGTGGACTCGCCTGTGACGGTGATTCCAATCGGATGGAACAAGGATTACGGTTTCTTTTGAGTAACGATAAATTCATCGAAATCGGCACCAATGCTCGCCGGTATGCCGAACAGCATCATGATATCTTTACGGTTATCGAACAGTACAAGGCCCTGTTTCGTCGTCTGCTTGGACAATAACGGATTCCCAAAGACTCAGCATCCCGGACAAGGCGACTTTACCAGTTTAATAATCGGGACTGCGAACCAGTTTTTTTCGCAGGCCGAAACGACGGACGATCCGCGAAATCATCCGGCAGCCCTTCCGGGTCAGCGCCGGGCAGATTGTCAGCAGATACATCCGAAACCGCCAGCTCCACGGCAGGACAGAACGAAACGGTTGTATAAATCGACGGATCTGGGAGGCCCTTTCGTCGAAAAGCATAGCGCGAGCCCAGCGGCGAAGAAACTGTTCCGCGACCGGCTGGAAGAGTCTGGTCATGCTATATTGTTCGGCAAGGTGCAGATGACGTCGGATGAGATCGGCATGCATGGTCGGATCGGTGTGTTTGTGAATAATGCTGTTTTCGATATCCAGATGGTAAACCGCCAGCGGATCGCATACGAAACCAATTCTGGGATGCCGATAAGCGATCCGCCACCACATGTCATAATCGTTGCCCCGTTTCAGATCAGTTGAGAATAAACCCGCTTCAATTAAGACATTTCGACGGATTAAAATTGTATCGGTACATGGATCAATCCCGCCGAATAGAGCTTGAAAGTAATTTTCCACAACCTCCTTGCCCATGAGAAGTTCTTCACATTCCCGGAGGTCTAAAGACGGGGCCCGTTGCTCAGTTCGACAGACACAATTGATGAAATTTCCCCCCACCCAGACCAGTTCGGAATGTTTTTTCAGAAGCTCGGCCTGAGACTCAAGGCGGTGGGGCAGCCATTCGTCGTCGGCATCCAAAAAAGCAATCCATTCCGAGGTCGCCGCCTGAATCCCCGTGTTGCGGGCGGCTCCGGCCCCGGCATTGGCTTGGTAGATATACTCCACCCGCCCCCCATATTCGCTGACTACCTGGGCCGTATCGTCTGTGGATCCGTCGTCAATGACCAGGATCTGGCGAACGGGAACCGTCTGGGCCAGCACGCTGTCCAGTGCCCGGCGGATATATCGAGCGCTGTTATAGGCCGGTATCACCACACTGACAAGCAAAGATTCGGTCTTCTGCACGGCAACGCCTTATCTGCTTCTTCTCTTTTCACATGACGATATGACGATATTATACTACTCCGAATTACGGGATCGGACAACTGGAAACTTGACCGAGAGGGATGAACCCAAAGGCATAAGAGGAACGGAGAATGAAAAAGCTGGGAAAATCACCAAATGGATTAAACGATGCATTCACAGCGAAAGTAAAAGTCGCCGCAGAGGCTCTCCAACCACATCCATGCTAAACGATTCCATCGCTGCCTTTCGGCCGGCCAGACCGATCCGCCCGGCACGATCCGGATCGGACAACAGAAAATCCATAGCGTCGGCCAGGGCATCCACCGAATCCGGCTCGACCAGCACGGCGTTTTCCCGATCGGCCAGATACTCTGTTACATCGCTGACACGCGAGGCGATCACCGGCTTGCCGGTAGCCAGATACTCGCCCAGCTTGAAGGGAAAACCGGTATTGGCAAAAGCTGAACTTGTCCGGATCATACAGAGAATATCACAGTTGCTGATAAAAGAATAATATTCTTCGGATCGGATATATCCTTCGTAGCGGATTCGTTCCCTGTGCCGACATCTGGTTATTCGATCCAGAATTGTCTTCATACGATTCTCCGATCCTTTACCGGTCAAAATCAGCTCTACTTTACCATGCCTTTCGGCAATCCGGTCAAAGACTTCGATAAGGATTTCCACCCCGTCTTTTTCGGCGAAGGTCCCACCATACAGAATCCGCACCGGCTCATGAAACGGCGTCGGCTCATGCGGATATTCGACCGGCCGGATGGAGATCGGATGAGAACGAACCGGAATCCGGTCTTGGCAGATCGATTCCATCTTTGCCAGTAGATGCCGGGAAATTGCCAGTACTGCATTAGCATATCGACAAATCCGCCGGGCCAGAAAACGCTCGCTGGCATGCTGGATCCGGGCCAACATGTCGGGGGCATAGGCCTGAACATCCACGTCTTCGGTAATGTAAAAGATCACTTTATATCCAAGCTGTCTTGCCCTCCGGATCATGGGCAGATTATCCATTCCGGGATATCCGTAAACAAACAACAGATTTTTGGCATCGATTTGATGCTGTTGAGTAATGAATTGTTTTCCCTGCCTATAGTAAGAAAATAATGTCCATAGTCCACCCGGCCCGGACGGCATTCCCCGACCGATGGTTTGATAGTCAACCTCTCGATACCTGCCTTGGGCAGGATTGTCGGCATACTGAATCCGCCCGCCGCGAAGCGACAGCACCGACATGGAAATATCCTCGAACCGGGCCAGATAGTCGATTATATTCTGAATGATTTTTGTGCTTGCCATCCCATGTGGATACGGGTGCTTCATCATAAACACGATGTTCAGCTTAGGATCGGCCATAAATTCCCGGTTCGGTCAAAACAGATCTGGTTCGACGGTTATAGGATTATATCAAAAATCAGCTTTGTTAACCTGTAAATCAAGAAAATCAATTAGTCTATTACCTATTACATCCCAGCTATATAATTCATTATAAGTTAGCCATGCCGATGCTGCTAGATGTTGGCCAACCTGTGGATTCTTGATCATACGGATACATTGTTGGGCAAATCCATCTTCGTCATCGCGTATAATCAATTCGTTATTATCTTTGACCTTTAAACCATGGCAACCCACAGTAGTGGAAATAACAGGGCACATTTTTGTAAAAGCTTCCAGGATCTTTACTCGTGTTCCTCCTCCAAATTGCAGGGGAACAATCATGGCAGACCATTCAGAAAATTCATCAGCTGGATCTTCAACGAAACCAAGATGCTTAAAACCTTCTACATGTGAGAAGTTGGATTTCGAATCATATCGTCCTACCAGATGCATTTCGGTGTCGGGTATCTCTTTTCTGATTCTTGGCCATATACGCTCTGCAAACCATCTCATGCCGTCTCTGTTTGGCGTATAACCCAGGTAACCGATAAAACCCAGACAAGGTCTTTTTTTGGGTTTCCAAAGCGGCTCTTCTCCCGGCTTTTCGAATCCATTTGGCACAACGAAAATCCGATCGCTATTTCCCAAAAATGCCTTGTCTTCTTCGCTGCAAACAATAATCTTACCGAATCGTTGGATAGCTTTTTGTTCTCGCCGTTTCCATTTATAAACGAGAAGATGATCTGCTATTTTTAAGCGGAGTGATTTATCTACAGTTAGTTTAAGCCGGTATTTAACTTGATTGAGATCGTCTAAATCAACAACAGAATTTCTAAAATCTTTAAACTTCAATGAATCGGCGGGATCAAGGGTGTGGAACCATACAAGATCATGGTCTTCTAAAATTTGATTGCATCGATTTATATCGGATCGGCTGGCAGACGAGGAGTGATGCCATGGATAATGGAATTGAAACCAATGTCGCCATTTTGAAAGGCGATCTGATACTCTCCACTGCTGGATTGTCATCACAGTAAGATTCTCAAATTCCTTCTGCGTGGCTTCTATTCGACTTTTTTCGGGTTGAGGCCCGACGTATAGAACTGTAAGAGGAAATCGTTTCTGTAATTGTCTGCCAATATTTAGTATTCTATGATGTGATCCCTGCATTGGCGGACAGGGTAAAGTAGAGGATACATATAATATTCGGGGTTTGTTACTACTTTCGGTCATTATTTCAAAACCTTCGCTTCATTCTTTCATAAGCATTGCCTACAGCCGGGCAGAGAGAATGAATGTATGTTGTAACAAAATTATACTTTGTGAAGAGAGATCGGTATTTACAAAGCAATTCTTTAGCATTACGGCTTTGCTTGGCCTCAAGAAATTCCTTTATCCACCAACCGATCATTTTTTTTGCACAGGGCTTGAAGTCGTCGAGTTTATTGTATTTGGCGGCCAGATCGAGATGTCGGTCGATGAAATCGCAGAGCCCCTCCGGATCGCGATGGAGCTTGATTGTGCTTTCGGGCACATCCACGTGATAGATTGCAATCGGTTCAGGTACAAAGCCGATGGGCCCATGCCGATAGGCAATGCGAAACCACAGATCCATGTCATTAATTCGCTTGCGGCCCGGTTCAAACAAGCCGGCTTCGAGCAATACGTCCCGCCGAATCAGCATCGTGTCGGTACAACCGGCGGCATAACGAACATGCGCGGAAAAATAACTTTCGAACACCTCCCGACCCTGAAGAAAATTCGTAATTTCGGCCAGACGAGGCGGCGTGAGGTCTTCGTGCTGCTCATGTCCCCGGTCGCAATGACACCGGATAAAATTTCCCGTACACCAGACCAGATCGGGATGACGGGCAACCAAATCCGACAGTAGTTGTAAATGCTTCGGCAATAATTCATCATCAGCGTCCAGGAAGGCGATCCAATCGCCCGTTGCTGCAGTGATTCCGGTGTTCCGCGCCACACTGGCCCCGGCATTGTCCTGACGGATATATCGAACATGATCCAGATACGGTGCGATCGCCTTTTGGGTATCGTCGGTTGAACCGTCATCCACAACGAGTATCTCATCAGCCGGCCGAACCTGGGCCAGGACCGAATCAATTGCGCGGGGCAGGTAGCTGCTCGCATTGTATGCCGGTATTACCACCGAGATGGTCATCGTCATGCCACTACTCGTGTTTGGAGCCGGATTGCTAACTGAACACCAACCGCAGAATATCCTGATACGTCAGCCAGAGAAAGACCGCCAGCAGAAATACCAGGCCTGCATAGGCGATCGCCTCCTGTACGCGCTCGTTCAGCGGCGAACCCTTAATCTTTTCGATGATCAACAGCACAATCACTCCTCCATCGACGATCGGCAGCGGCAGCAGATTCATTACGGCGATGATCGAGCTGATCAGGCCCAGAAAATAGATATAATCGATTAAATCCCGCTGAGCGATTGTGTAGCTGGCCGAGAGGATTCCCACCGGACCCATCAGTGTTTTCGGGCTGACGTCTCTTGTAATAAGTCGCCGCAGTGTTACATACGTCTGAGCGATAAACATGTAGGTCTTTTTGGAACCCCAGACTACTGCCTGGCCGGGACCGGAAGCCTTGTATAGATCGGTCAACGGCTCCAGAGGAAGGGGCTTGGCCAGACCCGTTTGTGCGGCCAGAAATCGGTCGTCGGAAGGCACATCAATGGATACCGCTCCGGCATCCATTTCGCTGAGTCGGTATTCGATGCTGATTCGTTGGCCTCGATTTGCACGGTAAATCCGCACGATGTCGGCATAATGAGAAACAGGCTCACCGTCTATCGTCGTAATGGTTGCGCCGCGTGGGATGGACAACGGGATCAGGTCATTGTCGGCGATAGTTTTGGCTACGATGGGATGTTCAATATCCAGAATCGGCACAAATCCGATTTCCACCCGTTTACGGTCACTGGGATTGGAGCGGGGTACGACAGTTACATCCACGGATTTGTATTGATCCTGTTCGTCCTTGCGAAGCAGGGTCATGGCCAGATCCTTATCTTTATGTTCCTGGGTGATTTGCCGCAGTTCGTTATAGGTGGGATTGGCTACCCCGCCGGCCGCAACGATAATGTCACCGGGCTGGAGCTTTTCACTATTCTGTCCTTGTTTGGCCCCGACCAGGAAACTGAACAGACGGGCCAGCCGACCCTGTCGCGGCTTGGACACGGCAAGGATTTTCAGGCGGGGCACCATTGAATGGATGTGACATAAATTCGCTTCGGTTTCAAAGCTGCCTCGTTCATAGGGCCAGAGCAGATCAAATGGAACATCGACAGCCCGGGTTTGCTTGGTCTGCGGATCATTTCGTTGTACGGTGAGTACAACCTGATCGGACAGGGCGTTTGCGATGAGTTCATCCATTTGCCATGCAGCTTTGACCGGGTTGCCATCCACTGCTGAAACCGCGTCGCCAGGATGAAGGCCAAGTTCATTTTCCATCAAAGCGATCCGTTTGGGATCTTTCACTTTGCGAGTTACGATCAACGTATCGGCCGATTCGATCCCGAACGATTTAACAGGCATAGCTGCACGGGGAGAGACCCGGGGTACGATTTCCATCGACTCGGTATTTCCATCGGCGTGTTTAACTACCAGAGAGACCGCTTCATTCTCTGCCGTCAAGGCCGGCGCCAGACCAAGGGAGGAAAAATCCACAAAGGACTCGCCGTTTACTTCTACAATACGATCACCGGGCGCCAGACCCGCCTTGGCGGCGGGGGAGTCGGGGACTATACTGCCAATTACTGCCGGGGGAAGCGGAAGTCCGATGGAAAATACCACCAGAAAAATCAAAAAGGCACTGATCGCATTGAAAATCACCCCGGCTGCAACGACGGCGATTCGAATCCAAACGGGTTTATTGGCAAAGGATCTCGGATCATTACTACGTTCGGCGGCGCCGGTATCCTCCTGGCCGAGCATTTTGACAAATCCTCCAAACGGGACAAGCCCGATCCGGTATTCGGTGTCCGAGTTTTTGGATTTGGTTAGTTTTTCCACGGTCTTGGAGGTCAACATTTCATCCGAGTCTGATTCTATTGAATTTGGTTGTCCTTCTTCCTCTTCGCCGCTGAGGAATTTGGGCAGGATTCGGATTCGCCAGCCCTTTTGCAGCTTGCGAATCCCCAGCAAAGTAGGGGGAAAGCCGATGGAAAAGGCCTCGACCTTGATCCCTGACAGCTTGGCGACGATAAAATGGCCGAATTCGTGCACCATAATCACTGCACCAAAACCCAGGATCACAATCACGATATTCCAGAACGTGTTCAGGTGGGTTACAATCATATAGCCCAACAGCACAACCACGATCAAGAGAATCGTCAGGTTAAACCACTTTGTATTTTGACGTTGTTTTTCGCTCATTAAGGTCTCCTGTTTTACACCTTTTCGGCAGAATCTTGTGTGGCATGTGAGACTTTCAGGGTTTCTTTCACCGTTCTTCGGGTCCAGGCGTCCACCTGGAGTAATTCATCGAGGGTCAGACAGGTCGTCTGGTTATGAATACCCAAACATTCCTCAATGAGTTCGATAATCTGGTGGAATTTGATTTGTCCGCTCAGAAACAGCTCGACTGCCACCTCATTGGCGGCATTAAAAACCACGGGGGCCGAACCGCCCTGGCAGGCGACATGATAGACCAGTTTCAGAGAACGAAACACATCAAGATTCGGCGTTTCAAAGGTCAGACAGCCCAATTTTTCCAGGTGAAGAGGCTTGGCCAATCCCTTGCATCGTCGTGGATAGGTCAGAGCGTACTGGATGGGAACGGTCATATCGGGTGTGCCCATCTGGGCCAGGATGGACCCGTCCACAAACTCGACCATGGAGTGAATAATCGATTCCGGATGGATCAGGACATCAATCCGTTCGGCCGGGACACCAAACAGCCAGACCGCCTCAATTACCTCCAGGGCCTTGTTCATCATTGTCGCACTGTCAATCGTGATTTTCGGGCCCATGTCCCATGTCGGGTGGTTCAGGGCCTGCTCGAGTGTCACATGATGAAGATCCGCGGGCCGGGCCGTTCGAAACGGGCCTCCCGAACCGGTCAGAATGATCCGTTTTACATCTTCCGATTGCCCGGCATGCATAGCCTGAAAGATGGCTGAATGTTCACTGTCAACAGGCAAGATCGTAGCGTTGTGTTCTGCTGCGGTGGTTGTCAGAAGCTGGCCGGCAATAACCAGCGGCTCTTTGTTGGCGATAGCCAGGGTTTTGCCCATCTCGGCGGCACGGAGCACCGCCGGCAAGCCTGCCGCGCCGACGACTGCGGTCAGAACGGTATCCACGTCGTCCAGAGAGGCTATTTCCTCAAGCGAATCGGGTCCGGCAATAATTTCACATGGCTGCTCGCCGATCAGGGCCTTGAATGACCTGACTTTATCCGGATTGGCGATGGCGACATGGGAAGGTCGGAACCGACGAACCTGCTTGGCCAGCAGTTCGACACTACTCCGGGCCGACAGAGCGACAATACGAAATTCGTCACCGAGAGCTTCAATAACACGAAGCGCGTTGGCGCCGATGGAGCCGGTTGAACCAAGAATAGCAATATTTCTGACCATAACGCGACAGTATCGCAGAAAACCCAGTTATGTCAAGAAGTACGCGATTTGTCCCGCACCGGTTTTTCTTTATACCGTAAAAATGCGTAAGGAGTGGGAATTATGAGTCATCGGGCATCCAATGTAGACAATTGAGTAGGATTTGCAGATAAGCAGGATTCCTGAAGTCCTCGGCACGGTGCCCCGGCTGAAAGTAGAAAAGCCAGCCTTTTCCGGCCTGTTTGTACCATCCCGCTCGATCCTGCATGTGCACTTGTCCGGTTTCCGGATCCACACAGTGGAAACCGAACAGCACATGTTTAGCCCGTCCGTCGGTAAAGTGCTGATTCAGAAAGACTTCCGTATTCTGGAATTGTATCGCAGGATACTGAACGGGTAAAGAAGGAGCGTCGGAACTGAGGTATTTCATTTGATGATCATAGTTGACATTATATGAAGTAATGAAATGGTCAGGCTGCAGATTGATCAGGGTATAGGTTGTATTGGGAATCACTTTCCAGGGTCGTTGTGGATGGTCACGGGGGAGCATGTGTACGCCGGTCAATTGCAGCCAGGCCGGATTGTTCATACGGGCCGAGGCGATCCCGTGGTGCAAAATGATCAGCTTGCCACCCTTACGGGCATAGTCGATGAGAATTTTTTCCGTACGTTCTGTCATCGCCCCATGGATATACATGAAAACCACCGCATATTCTGCGATGCGATCCGGTAGTTCCTTCTGATCGAGGTATGCAATTGTACAGGCTTCCCGCTGTTTCATCTCCTCGGTCAGAACATTCATCGGTCCCTGCTCGTCGGCCACAATCAGCAGTCGCGTGGCATTGTCCGTTTTGGCCGGCCCTTTCGAGGTCAAAAACAAAAGAACTGTGAAAGCCAGGCATATGTACAAAACACCTTGTATCTTCCGCTTCATGGGATCACCTTTTTCTTCCTCTGTTACGGCTTTTGTGACGGGCTGCCTGTCGGTAGGCTTGTGGTGTGGTGTTTGTTTCCTGTTTGAATATACGGATGAAATAACTTTCTCGCCGATACCCGATCAGGTCACAAATCGCTTCATTGTTCATACTGCCGGTTTTCAACAGTCGCTTGGCATGCTTGATTCGAATCTGTGTCACATACTGCATCGGTGTGACGCCAACCTGTTCTTTGAACAGATGACAAAATCGGCCGATACTCAACCCCGTTTCATAGGCCATATCGGCCAGTCGAAGCGGCAGATCATAATTGGCTTCTATCAACTCGATAGCCGGAATCAGTCGTGGTGGAATTGTCCGGCCTCTTCTGCGGCGGCGTTTGGTAATGGATTGTCCGGTATTTCCCATTGATCTGATTATGGAATATGAGGAAAGGATTCGTCGATGGGCGAAGTGGCCAATTCGACAAGAAATGTACTGATTCGTTCACAGACCAGGTCCAGGTATCGTCGGCCTTGCTCGGCCGAGGCGTTTTTGGGATTGCCTGCCGCACAGTGATCGTTGAGCCTGGCAAAATCCCTGCTTGTGGATACCCAGCCTTTCTGCAAGGCCTCGAAACGAAACGGTCGAACAAGACCATCTCCGGCGTTTTGCGTTTCCACAAGATCCGGATACAAGGCCATCGCTACCGAGGTTTCCATCTGGCCGGCGTGATCGTCCGGACAGGTAAAAATTTCATCATACTTGTCCTTCCCGACCGTCCACCAGTTGCATAGAAAAACAAACACATCCATATTACACTGAATCTGTCGAATCAGGGATTTGAATTCGTTGCCGCCATGCCCATTTAACAGGACGATTTTGCGAATACCGTGATGTCGAAGGGAAGCAATAATATCAGAAACCATAGCGTCGAGTGCGGACTGAGAAACATGGATTGCCAGTGGAAAGGCGAGTTGGTTGCAGTCAATGCCGTAGGGAATCGTCGGGAGGCAAATCACACTCTTGCATGGGGGCCAGGCCAACTCACAAGAGCGACGCGATACCCATGTCGTATGCAGAAAATCCTGTCCCTCGGGCAGATGCCGATTGTGTGCTTCAATCGCCGCGGTCGGCAAAACAGCCACTTCGTATTGACGGTTTACTATCCGTTCCAAATTGGTCGTTGTAATATCCCATTCCCGAATGACCTGGTCCGAATTCATGCACTTGCTCTCCGTGTAAATCTGCTGGGTCTCAACTCGACACAGATATTCTATCACATACCAGGCGAAAAAAACAGTTCTGATATTCCCCTTGTTCGTACTTTTAACTTCTGATAAAATACCTATCAAATATTGACTTGAAGGATTCACGAAAGGGACGGATGATGAGTCAACTGAATCGCCGTAAATTCCTTAAAAACAGCATTGCTTCTACGGCCGCCGCATACTTGGGTCTTTCCTCGTACCGCAGTTATGCGGCGGACAAATCGATCGATGAACTGCGGATTGCTATTGCCGGTATACGGGGACGCGGCAATCAGCATATTGCCGACTTTCAGAAAATCGAAGGTGTTAAGGTCGTCGCCTTATGCGATCCCGACAAGGAGATACTCGATAATCGCGTCAAGGAAACCACCTCCCGATATGGCCATAAAGTGCAGGGTTATGTCGATGTGCGCCGGTTGCTGGACCGTAAAGACATCGATATACTGGTCATCGCAGCCCCGAACCACTGGCACAGCCTGATGACGACCTATGCCTGTCAGGCCGGTAAACACGTCTATGTGGAAAAACCCGTCAGTCATTGCATCTGGGAAGGTTGCCAGATGGTCAAAGCCGCCCGCAAATACAATCGTATCGTTCAAGCCGGCACGCAGCAGCGATCCTGTCCTGCGGTTCAGGAAGCCGCGCGTGATATCCAATCGGGAAAATACGGCAAGGTACAATGGGTGCATTGTTCCAGGCTTGTCGCCCGTGCATCCATTGACAAGGTTACCGAGCCACAATCTGTCCCCGCGACAATTGATTACAATGTCTGGGCGGGTCCGGCTCCGATGACGCCGGTCATGCGAAAAAGCTTCCACTATGACTGGCACTGGCAATGGAATTGGGGTGACGGCGAGATGGGAAACTGGGGCGTTCATTATGTGGATGACTTGCGGCATCTGCTTGGCTGGAATGATGTTCCCACTCGTGTGGTCGCGGCCGGTAATCGCTTTGTCTGGGATGATAATGGTGAAACTCCCAACATGCATTTTGCCCTGTTTTACCACAAGAATCTGCCTGTCGTCGTGGATATTCGAAATCTTCCTGATCCCAAACGCCGGGGCGGCAGCAACGGAGCGGTCTATCTGAACTCACGGGAGGGTAACCGAATCCAGTGTGAGGAGGTCTCGATCCGCTTGGTTCGTGGTGGGGGCGGAGTATACGATCGAAATGGAAAACGCATCAACCAATACAAAGGTGATGGGGGCAGTGACCATATAGGTAACTTCATATCCGCCGTTCGCAGCGGACGACAGCAGGACCTTGCCGCCGAGATTGAAGTTGGGCACCTGAGCACGTCCATGTGTCATCTGGCCAATATCGCTTTTCGCCTCGGTGCCCAGGCCGATCCCGATCAAATCCATGCGAGTATGAAATCCAGCGAGGATGCCATTAACACTCTCAAAGACATTTGTGAACAGCTTACAGGGAACGATGTAGACCTTACAAAAACACCGTTGATTCTTGGTCCGCAGTTAACGTATGACAGCAACAAAGAAATGTTTACAGGCCCCGAAGCCGAAGCAGCCAACAAATTCCTGAAATGTACTTACCGAGAACCTTTTGTTATGCCGGAAAGCGTATAGGATCCGGCTTGTCGATCTTGTCGGATATGCTGTTGATAGGTGTCGTGTCAAAAAAAAGAGGGTCGAATAGTACATCCGACCCTCCTTGAATGACTTCCAGGTCAAGATTCTTATTGCTCTTTTACTGTCCGAATATGCATGTCGTTGTCGTACTTCAGTGTAAATCCATAGGTTATCACAACAGCAGTCTCTCCAGTGGTGTTGGGATCGAGTGTCAGGTCCCATCGAAGGATGCCCTTAGGTTGCTGATTTCGCAGATAGTCACTGTCACTGCTGAGAGGATGTGACGGCTCGAGCAGGGCCACTTCAATATTCGGATTCTCTGTATAGGGAATCCGATCAAGCAGACGCAGCGGGACCTCGCAGTCCTTGAAATTGCTGATCTCGATACGATACTTCTGTTCGTCGACACGGTTGCCCCAGAGAGTTTCAACTTTCTTGTCCTTGAATTCGCGGACAACCTGCACCTGAGAGTCAATGCCGAATCCTGTGGTGAATGACTGGCCTATGGTCACGAGCTGCATGTCTCCTTTGCCGACAAATTCGCCATTACGATACATCCCCGTAGGGCCGGGCAGAAAGATGGTTTCGCTGCTGTTGACCATCGTGCCCTGCAGGTAAACGTAATCGGTCAGTAGTGGTGTGGCGACCAGTGTGAAATCGGCTGGGATACGGGTCGTGGAAATCGTAACCAGTTGCTGATCGCTTCGGCTGGGCAGCGTCAAAGCGCCGCCCAGACGATAGATCGCGCTTACGCCTTCGGTCCGTTTGATTACGGCGACCTGTTGACGCATCTGCTTGAGGGCTTCACGATCTGCATTGAACTCCCACATCTGGTTGGATACCGCAATCTGGTTCAACTCCACCTGGGCCAGCTTGCCTTTGCTGAGATTGGCACGGCGGGAACGAAGCAAATCCTCAAACTGCCTGGACTGATCGATATACTGGACCTCGCTTTGTGTAGATGGTTGTTGCTGAGCCAGTTGGGCATTGAGTGATTGCTTGATTTGGCTCTGAACTATAGAGGAGGTCAGGGCGATCTCCATCGGCTCCAAAGCCGGTGGACTGGCGACCAGGGAAGGCTCTGCGGTCGACAGGGCCAACGCCGTATTCGACCAGTCTTCGCCGCTGGCCTGATGAACCACGGCCAGATATTCGACAAGTACCTGCGAATCCTCAGGCTGAGCACGTAGGTTATATTGGGGCGACCAGCTTGCCCCGTTCACCACATAACTCAGTTCAATCGTTGTGGCGGTAGTGTCCGGCTTGTTCAGGAAGACTACGGCCTCACGTTCGGTGCGTGCATGATCGGCGGCATATTCCTGGCGTTTGCGCTGGAGCAGGTCCAGTTCCTTCTGCAGTTGTGCGATATCATATTCCAACTCGACGTTTTTTTCATGCAGTTCCAGACTTTTTTCTTCAAGATGACCTGTAATCTTCTCCAACGGTTCGGCTTGGAGAATGGATCTCTGCAGATCCACACTGGCGCCGTCCAGAGCCAGTTTCCATTGAGCGTCGTATTTCTGCACTAGGGCGGTTGTGTGCTCCAGATTTCTCTTGGCCCGTCGAAGCTGCTCGGTGATTTCCTCGATTTGCACATCAAGCCGCTTGACTTCTTCCCGTGTGTCCTGTCGGACAGCTCGTGTGCGGTACCGCACACTGAGAACGGTCACATCACCTGTGGCCTGGGCATACAAACTTTCCGGGACGATCTGTTCCGGCAGATGCCCGACAATCAGCTCTCCGTCGCCGGCCGGCAGGTCCACGGGAATGGTACGGGTAACCAGGGCCTGGCCGCGATAGACGATTACACTGGTAATTTGTCCGTCGACTTCTGCCGCATGGGTTGGATTCCATACGCTGGCCAAAAGGACAAAAAAACAACCCACTTGAAACATTTTTCTGCTCATAATTCTCTCCTGTAACATTCGATTTCCGATATTTGTATCGCAAGCCAACAACGGCTTGGTTTACTATCGTTGTCTGCGATTGTCGCTTTGCACCGACCGCATAAGCTTGCGTTGTCTGCCCCAGTTTGCTTCATCCAGGTTCTGCGCATCGGCCTCATTGGCCAATCCATATTCACGAAGTTGTTCGCAGTTGTAACGGGCGGAGTTGTCATACAGGTACTGCGTGTTCATTTCCAGCATCTGACGTGCTTCATCAATCTTGCCCTGGTCGCGAAGGACGACGGCCAGTTCATTCCGTTCAGTGGCGATCTGACGAATCACATCCGCCATAACGACCTGGTTGAGATATTCTTCAACCTGGGCCTCCGAGTTACAGAAGCGGACCTGCAACTCGCTGGACAGACGATCGGTGGTATGAGTTTTCATGTTGTCGTAACGGACATTCACTGTGGCCAGTTGGCGGATCTTGCCGTCAGATGTAGCAGGCGTTTCCACTTCCAGGATGGCATACCGCTCATGTTTGCTGTAGATCTGGTTGATAAAGATCGACACATTCTGTCCGTCAATTTTACCTTCGCGTCCCAGCAACCGAACGGGACGGATACCTTTGGCACATCGGATATCGATCTGCACTTCCTGGGCAACGACCGACAGACTTCGTCCAAATTCCTGCTCGAAAACTTTGGCAAGATCATCGGCGTGTTCGGCAAAGTAATGACTGCCGTCGCTCTTGTACGCAAGCTGGGTCATCAGGTCTTCGTTATAACCCAGCCCGATTCCGATCGTCGTGACGCTGATCCCATCCTTGATAAGCTTTCTTCCCAGCCGAGCCAGGTCCGCAGGATTACTGGGGCCGACGTTGGCCAGGCCGTCGGATAAAAGCACCATGCGATTGACCCGGTTGTCGGATAGGAACTTACGCATTTCCTGAGCGCCTTTTTCCACGCCTGCATACAAGGCTGTGCTGCCTCCGGCCTGAATGCAGCGAATCTTAGCCAGGATCGTATCCTTGTCCGAAACCTTTGTCGCGGGAACCACTACGGTAACCTTGGAATCGTATGTGATGACCGAGACAATATCTTCACTATGGAGTCGACATACGGCTTTGATCGCCGCCTCTCTGGCCTGTTCGATTTTCACTCCGCTCATGGATCCGGATTTGTCGATCACGATCGCTACATTGACAGGCGCCCGGCCGGTGGATTTGTCCATTGCAAAACCGATCAATCCCACTCGCAGATAGGCCGTCTGCTGCTTCTCAGCAAGAAGCACGGGATGACTGACAGCGGCGTCAAGCTTGAGCTGGTTCCCTGTGCAGGGCTCGGTAGCCAGCAAACCCGAACACATCCACATTGCAATTACCATAATAAATCCTGTTTTTTTCATCGTTCTACCCTTTCAAAGCATTTCTCATACGTCTCGGTTTACATCCGCCAGAAATAATGCCATTGATATTGGAGCTCGATTGACTGACCTGCCTCGAGAGTGGTCTCCCATTGCATCCGTCCAATGGAATTGAGGTGATACCACCAATAAGGCCAGTTGTACCAGTTCCACCAGACGGGTACACCACTGGTCAGCCAGCCTTCATGCCGTCCCAGATGCTCGATTGTTCCCTCCTGCGTAGCGCTGTCGATATGTCCCAAAACTGATCGGGTAACTTCCAGCGTAATCGTTTTGTCTTTATGGTTGGTCAGAGTGATTTGTCCATGAAGATCGCTTCGTGCGTAGTCAGAGTTATTCCATCGCATGGCGCTGGGTGTACGCTCAGTTTCCTCATCAAGTTTCTTGACCGAGATATCCACAGCACTGGTCAGTTCCACATCACCGCTTGCACCGATGGCGGTATATTTGGTCATCCCCTGAGCGATCAGTTTTCCTTCCCGCAGAATCAGAGCGGGGGCCGTGGTGATGGGATGTTCACCGTCATTTTTAAGACGAATGACGTGTTGTGCCTTAGGGGCGGCCAGTAACTCGGCCAGTTGCTGCTGCTGCTGACTGTTGAAATTCTGCCGCACTTCAGGAGGAGGCCCGAAAGGCAGGTCTAATACAAACACATCTCGATACTCCAGGTTGTATTCGGTCACCGATACGACCATCCGTTGCCCTTTCTTAAGAGTAACATGCTCCAGAGTGAACACATACAGGTCTTCATTACCTCCTGAGCCGATCACCTCAGGTCCCAGATCAATCGTATCTCCCCGGCTGCGGGTTTCACTGAAACGGGGACTGGGCATCGCCGCCTGGGTCATGATCGCATTACTGAAGGCATAGGCTGTCTGTGCATTCTCCCGAAAGACACTGGAGAGTTGGGCTACCGATTCCTGCAGGCTGATAGGATCAACCGTATCCTTGAAAGCAAAGCTGGGCACGCCGATGACCAAATGCACTGTCGTATCGTGCAGATCCGTCAGTTCATTGACCAGAGTGGCCTGCAGCTTGAGATGTGCCTTTCCCTGTCCGTCGATGTCGATGCGATAGTTGGGAATCCATCGAATCCCGCGCTGCAGATAGACCATTCCGACCTGAGCGGTATTCTGAGGCTTTCCTTCCCAATCCAGTTTGAGCGTCATAACATTCCGGAATTCCTCTTCATGGATCGTATCGCAAGGCTCGTCAAGAAACGTAATCTTTTGGATATGTCCTACTTGAACCGCCCTGACACCCTCGGCCACCCGGATCAGAAGTACATCGCTCTTTTGAGGCAGAGCAGGATCGCTCCCGGGAACAGAACTTTCCTGCAATTCTTCAGTGGTTCGTTCCAGCAGACGCACCAGTGTCGCCTCATAAGGATGGGATTCATAATTGTCTCGGATCAATACACGTTTACCAAGGTTGGCCTCGATCAGCTCGCGGATCGAAAGGGCGGTCTTGTCCACTGTTACAATCTCCTTGCCGGTAACCGTGGCTGAAAGCCGCGTATGTGTCTCGGCACTGTAAGGCCAGAATGTGCCGATCACAGGACGGGGTAGTGTATCTAATACGATATTCCCCTGATCATTGGTAGCCAGTTCACCCTCATGCAGCACAAAGGCATGCCCGTCTTTGAAGACCGTTACCTCTCGAACAGGGATGCTGGATAAAACTTCCTCATTACTTCCTTGTACCAGGCCAAAGCTTGTAGCAAGAAAACACAGAAAGAAAAGTGCTTTACCGATGCGAATCTGAATCTGGCTCATGTCATTCTCCCTTTCAAAAATTGTGTACTTTACCCTACTTAGAGTGTACGTTTGTGGAGGCTCGATCCGAAGTAAAAGGCCTGTAAAATATCGGGCGTAGCTTTTTACATTCAATTTACATCACACATTAGGCGATGTACCCTATAATAGAAGCAGGGAGAAGCCGATATTGGATGAGGCATTATTATGGAAGAAAACGTAAGTATACTGATTGTGGAGGATGAACCGCGGATCCGTTCGGGCCTGATCGATTTTCTGGAATTCCATGATTACATGGTCACGGCTGTCGAAGATGGTCTCGAAGCCCAGCGGGCGGTGCGGGATCATCGGTATGACCTGATCCTGCTGGATCTGATGCTGCCCAAAATCAGCGGAGAGGACCTGTGCCGCCAATGGCGTCAGAACGGTCTGACCACACCGATCATCATGCTGACCGCCAAAGGCCAGGAAAGAGAAAAGATCAATGGGCTGGATCTGGGGGCTGACGATTATGTTACAAAGCCCTTCTCACTGGAAGAATTGCTGGCTCGGATTCGGGCCATCCTGCGCCGCACCGATCCGGCACGATCGGTCGGGCAGCGGTTTCAGTTCGGCTCCCTGCAGGTGGACATATCCGGACTTAAGGTGATCGTGGACGGACAAGAAATCCCCATTAGCAAGCGGCAGGCCATGATGATCCAGACCTTTGCCGCCAATCCCAATCGAGTCATCAGCCGTGAGGAATTGTACGAAAAGGTCTGGGGCGAATCGATGAACGAAATTGAAACGCGAACGGTCGATATGCACATTGCCAAGCTTCGCAGCAAAATCGAACCGGATCCGAATGAACCGACCCTGATCAAAACCGTCCGCGGTGTGGGGTATATGTACGAGTCCCAATAGAGACCAGGATATGATTAAGCGATTATGGATTATAACGGCGGTGATTTTCGCAGGCCTGTGCGGGCTGTGCCTGTTGGGTTTCCATTCACTCAGTCTGCATGCCGCCGGCTTGGAAGGGCGGCGGATGGCCGAGTTCACTGCCGTTGCCGAACAGGTGCGGACCGATGTGAAACGAAAACTGGATCAATTTATTCAAAACGAGCAGAAGCGGCCCTATACGGATTATCAATATTATTATGTGCCCATTGCCGCCAATATGAGCAATGCCCTGGTTCGCAGTCCGCTTGGTGACAGCCCTTATCATGGCCTGGCTTTTGGATACTTTCAGATCGAACCGGACGGCGCCGTTGTGAATCCCTACATCCAGATGGATCAGATCGACACAGCGCCGCTGCTGGTGCAGAATTATCTCAATAACGATATTAGGGAAAACCTGCTTTCAAGACTCAACGTCCGATTGTCTCCGGATATCTCCGCCCTGACCGAGCAGCTTCAGGCACTGGCTGACCAGCAGAAAATCATTGCCCAGAATGAATCTTTAAAGAAACAGGTTGTTTCCAAGGCGACGCCACAAGCCAAAGGCATGGGGGGATCTCGAAGTGAATATCGGATCGACACACTCGATAAATCCCAGCAGGTTCAGGTGCTCAACCAGAGTCGTGCCAACGTGGAATGGAACACCGCCAATACTGATCCTCGCGGTTTTCAGGAGCGATCTCAACAGGACATGATGGGCATGGAGTATAGGGAACAATCGCAGCAGCCCTCCCGGTATGAACAACAAGGTCAACAGCTTTATGAGCAGTCAAATCAGCAGGAAGACCGGCTTCAGCAGCAGACCGATACTGCCCTCCAGCCACAGCAACCGCAGAGCCGATCTCGGCAGACTGAAGATCCCCGACAACAAAGAAGGATCTGGGGTAGGAGTCCTGGTTCCTCCCAGCAAGCTGACATCCAATTGGCTCAGCAGCAAAGGGAAATGCAAGAGGGAATGCAGCAGACTGCTTTACCCTCCCAAACCCAGGCTCCGGTCGAAACCGTACAGATTCGGATCGAACCGTTTGTGCCTATTGTGATACCGGATGGGCAGGATGCGGGTGTATTTGGGGAACAGGTCTTTCTCGTACGCAATGTGCAGATCGAGCAGAAGCGTTTCCTGCAGGGTTTCCGGCTCAACCAGAATGTCCTTGTCGACGAGGTCCGGGAATCCGCCTCACGCCTGATGCGACGGGGAATGGGTTATGATATTGCTCACGAGGAATCGTCCCTTCCCGCCGATGTGACGCATACGGCCATTCTGGATTTCGGTTTCGGAAGCCTGGCGTTAGGATTACTGGAGCAGAATCCCAACTGGCTGGCCGGCGAGATTGCCACATTGCGGAACTGGTACTTCGCTATCATGTCGATCGTCTTTATTGCCACGGTACTGGCCCTGCTGGCCCTGTGGAACAGTGCACGGACGCAATTGAAACTGGCCCGCAAGAAGGACGATTTTATCTCGGCTGTCTCGCATGAATTACGGACTCCCCTGACCAGCATCCGTATGTATACCGAAATGCTCGAAAAAGGCTGGGTCAAAACCGACGACAAACGCGGGGAATATTACTCCACCATGCGACAGGAGACCGAACGGCTCAGCCGGCTGATCGAAAATGTACTGGACTTCTCGCGGATTCAGCGTGGAAGGAAAAAATATGTCTTCCAACTGGGTAATGTGAACGAGTGCATCGACGGAGTGATCGATATGATGGCCCCCTGCGCCCAGCGGACTGGCTTTCTGATCGAGAAGGATTTTGGTCCTGTGCCTTCATTTACTTTCGATGCCGATGCGGTCATGCAGATTGTAATCAATCTGCTTGATAACGCCCTTAAATACGCTCGTGATGCTGCGGAGAAAATCATTACTGTCCGCACCCGGCTGGACAACGGCTATGTTCTAATCGAGGTTGAAGATCACGGTCCCGGTATCCCCCGGCTGCAGCGAAAAAAAGTGTTCGATGAATTCTACCGCATCGGCGAAGAATCCCGCCGTGAAACCACCGGAACCGGTCTGGGACTGGCCCTGGTAAAACGTTTCGCCCAGGCCCATAACGGATTTGTCGAGATCCTCTCGGCCCGGCCCACCGGTGTTATCCTCCGTGTCGCCCTGACCGCTCAGAAGGATTAACCGGGGCCGCCCATAGTCTAAGAAAAGGATTCCGCGCTCTTGCTATTCTTCTCATTTGTCGCTCAAAATCGAACCATATTAAAAAACGATATTTTTGATCTGTTCGTGATTTCGAAATGTGGTCGTCAATCGTGGATGAGTGTGTCGAATCCCAAAACTCAGCTTGACTAATATATTATCCCTGTTATACTGAAGGTTTACATAGGATCATGCTCTGAAAACCATATAGTTGAACTTCAGCGAAGTTTCCTGATTTGGCTCGCTTGCTTCTTCTTTCGCCGCAGAATAGCAGACAGGTTTCTATATGACACAAGAAAACACGAAACAATCTTTTAGATCTCTTGCAAGTATTGAACTTCTGGAACATCTTTCTTCCGAGGAAAAAAGCCGATTGGCGAATATCGAACAAATGTATCGTTTCCATGCAAATACGTACTATTTATCTCTCATTGACTGGGAGGATCCGGGCGATCCGATTCGAAGACTTATTATTCCCGATGTGGGAGAGTTGGAACAGTGGGGCTCATTTGATCCGTCCGGCGAAGAAAACTTCACGATAATGCCCGGTGTGGAGCATAAATACGATTCCACGGTTCTGCTGTTGGTCAGCAATGTCTGTGCGGGAATTTGTCGCTACTGTTTCCGCAAGCGCGTGTTTATCAGCAGGCATGGAAGCATAGTGAAAGACCTCGATGGTGCGGTACGGTATATTCAGAACCATCCTGAAATCACAAATGTGCTTCTGACCGGCGGGGATCCGCTTATACTCTCAACGCCTGATTTGCAGGAGATTATCAATCCTATTCTGGAAATTGAACACGTCAGGATTCTTCGCATTGGCAGCAAAATACCCGCCTTTAATCCCTTTCGGATTATTCAGGATCCGGACTTGTTCGATCTGATTCGACGATGCGACCAAAATGACAAATGTGTTTATTTGATGACCCACTTCGACCATCCCAGGGAGCTGACAGCACCTGCGAAAACGGCGATCCGGGCTTTGCGAGCGGCCGGTGCTGTATTGGCCAATCAGACGCCCATGATACGTGGGATTAACGATGATGCGGATGTTCTTGCGGCTCTGTTCAGAGATCTTTCTTTTATCGGAATCCCGCCCTATTATGTGTTTCAATGTCGTCCCGCATCCGGCAATAAACATCTGGCCGTACCCATTGAAGAGGCATACCGGATCTTCGAAGAGGCTCGTTCCAAAGTCTCCGGCCTGGGCAAGCGGGCCCGGTTTGTCATGTCGCATCTGACCGGCAAGATAGAAATCATCGGCCTTGACGATGCCCATGTCTACATGAAGTATCATCGCTCGTCCCAGACCGAACTCGATAGTAAATTCATGATTCTTAAACGCAATCCCCATGCCTGCTGGTTCGATGATTATGACGAGGTTGTCAAGGATTCCAAAATGAGGAACAATTACTATTCCTATGGACCCGAATAACCACAGGCATTACGATCCGAACGGTTCTCTGCAATTAGGGAAAGAGTAAAAAAAGGCGATGATCCGAAGACCATCGCCCTGAGAAACACAAGAATAGAAAAGACTAATTCAGATCCATTGCAGTCGTTGTGGAATCCTTAAGCGACTGCTCCATGCTTTCAGCCATCTTCTTGATTTCCAGCACGTGCGCCTTGGGAACCACGATATCTATCTCGGTTCGTCCTACAGAACTGGATCGAGCTCCCACCACGATATTGCTGGAGGTCTCTATATCGCCGACACTCGGAATCGGTGCATCCGGCGGGGCCATTCGTTTGGCCATGTTCATGCCCATCCCCATTAGACGGACCACATTAAGAGTCATTACCATCTCGTTCTTTTCAGCACCGCCGATCAGATCCAGCGCTGCCTGCATCTCAGAGGCCACGGACCTTTCACGGTTCGACTTGACGCGTCCGATCAATCGTCCCATGACACGTTCCGTGTTGGGGCCCATCGCTCCGATGTACTTGTCGCCCACGATGGCCAGATACATCTCCAGCCCGTCGCCGTACATGGCCTGGATCGCCTTTTTCATCTCTTCATTGTCGCCGGTCACATCAAAACCGATCTTCATTGCATCCACTTTCTCGCCGCGGATCTCCAGCACATCCTGCTGCATCTGGAAATCCATCTGCAGCCCCATCCATTTATAGAGATCGTTGAACACTCCCTCCTTGGCAAGCGCCGCGTTTTCGTCGAGTGTTTTACGATACGCGGCAGGATCGGAAAGTTCGGTAATACTGACGACCGAAAATGGCGGTGTACCTCGGCGGACTCCCATCGAAAACGCCATTGAACCGCCCATCGCGTCAACCGAGCGGTTGGTCAGGTTGCGGAGTTTATTCATCTTGCTTTCATCGGCCTTATCGCCCATCATCATCTTGAAGATGTCGAACATGCCCTCATATGCCAACTTCCAGGATTCCTTCGGTCCGGTCTTGCACGCGAAGTTAATCGCGGCCCGGTTCGGCAGGTATTCCAGAAGGCCGACCGGTTTGGGAGAAGGATCGGGCGACATAATTTTGGCCAGCGTCGTGCCTTCGACGGCTACCAGCGTCGGGCTGATCTGCAATGCCTCGGCGCTGGGCTGAATCGCCACCGAAACATATTCCAATTCGCTCATAAGACCGTCAATGATCTCACGATACATATTGAAAATATTGGCGATTTCCATGCCCGGGCCCTGGCCCAGTTCAGCGGCCTTCTTCATCTCCTCCTGCATATGGGCAAATCCCATCTCAATCATCGGCCGTACGATCTGGCCGGCTCGCTGCACGTTGCCGTACACCCAAGCCGGGGCCTTGGCCGCCTGCTGGGTGACAGCCTGTCCCAGAAATCCTTCCAGCGAATCCTGCTTGGCTTTCAGGCTTTTGGCCAGCGCTGCCAACGGCTCGGTTTTATCCTTCCAGGTACACAGGGCGTAATCCCCCACCTTGGTCAGGGTTGCGGTGACTTTGGTATTGTCCTGCGGAGCGACAATCTTGCAGATCCCGTTCTCGTCCGGCCCCTTGCAGTTGGGATTGTCTTGGATAAATGCGTCAAAATCCTCAATGGGAATCATCAGCGCCACGGCGATGTTCCCGTTGTCTTGCTGGATGCCGAAAGCGGCAAAGCTGCCGGTCATCTTGACATGATTCAGGGAAGGATCGCCCAGCAGTTGAGCCAGCGGCATCCGTCCGGCCATCGCCAGGCTCATCGGGGCAAGGCCCGATAAAAACTGGTCCATCTGACCCAGGGCGTAGTCGTAGTTGTTGACGCGCAGGCAAAACAAGCTGTCGGAAGGCAGCAGATCGAACAACGCATCCTTGGCGAAAGCGCCGCCGGGTAATAATAGAGTAACCGAAAATACGAATAACAAACCTGTGCAAAGATACGATTTACGCATGATTATGCCTCCCAAGAAAAACAAGCTTTTCCAATTTTGCCCGGGCAGCCGAGCCTGGGCATCCTCTGAGAAAGACGCGCATTATAACCGAAAGTGACAAAGAAATCTGTAAGAATCCTGTAAATTACGCATTTTAACACCCTTATATGCGTTTTTTTCGCCTTGAAGTGACATTCGTGCTCGATTCGGATCTCTATCCGGGATAGACCGCTAATTGAGTGCAGAAAAAAAGCCAGATCTGGAAGAAATCCAGAATCTGGCTCCGGAGGAGGGTGATGAACAAACTGTTTGGTTTCCTGCCCGCCATCCCTGGCGGAAGTTAAAATCGTTATGATTCCTTCTATTGTATTAGACGTTTTGGCGGTGTATTTGTTCTCGAAAAAATAAAAAATGTCCTTTTCAGGCCTGAAAACCTGGTTCATGGAGTAAGTCAAGTCCAGAGAGATTTCTTTGGAACATGTAGCAAGACATGTGGTAGGGGAGACGAATACCAAGGGATGAACTGGAAGTATTTAAACTAATTTGATAACTTGGAAAATAAATCGTACATGCCAACATTATTAATATAGGTTGGCATCAATATTGTCGGATAATAATCTATCCTATTGGAAAGTTTTCTTTTAAGAGGGATTGGGATTGAAACTATTGATTTGGAGAATAACTATGTCGCGTTTGATTTGTTTTTCTGTCTTTTTTCTGTTTTCTCAACTGCTTTGGGCGACATTGTATTATGTCGATCCCGATAATGGTGATCCTTCCAATCCCGGAACGTTCAATCTACCCTGGCGGACATTGGAAGATGCGCTTGGAAAGGAAAAAGCGTTTCTGGAAGGAGATGCAATCATTCTTAGAGAAGGCTGTCATGGAGAGGTTTTTATTCGTGGGAAAAATCCGGGTTTTGTGACAATAAAAGCCTTCGAGAAAGAGACAGCGATAGTTGATCGAATCCGAATCCGGAATGCGGCCCTATGGAAGATCGAGTCAATCACTGTTTGTCCTGAATTCTCGGATTCTTCCGGATATGGACTGATTGAGATTGATAAAAACGCCACTGACATCACGGTGAAACACTGTACCTTGTATTCCGTTCCGGACGCCTCAGATTGGACAGCCGAGGATTGGGTGAAGAAGTCGTGTTTCGGAATTGTGGTCAACGGAACACGTAACAGGCTGGAGAACAATTATCTGCGTAACGTAGATCACGGGATTACAGTGGTCGGCGATCAGAACCATATCGAAAGAAATGTGATTGAGAACTTTTCCGGAGATGGGATACGGGCGTTGGGAAACGGTTGTGTCTTTCGCAGAAATGTGATCCGCAACTGTTATAATGTGGATGATAACCACGATGACGGTATTCAATCCTGGAGTGTGGGGGATAAAGGTGTCGGCACGGGCGTTGTCAGAGATGTGGTCTTGGATGGAAACCTGATCGTCAACTATACTGATCCGAATCAAAAACACAGGGGGACATTGCAGGGAATCGGTTGTTTTGACGGTTTCTATGAGAATTGGGTAATCACTAACAATGTTATCCTTGTGGATCACTGGCACGGTATCACACTGGGGGGAGCAAAAAACTGCAGGATTCTTAATAATACGGTGGTCGATCTCAACGAAAAAAGACCCGGCCCTCCCTGGATCCTGATCGGTGACCATAAGGATGGTCGAAAGAGCACGGGAAACCTCATTCGAAACAACCTTGCCAAAAAATTTCCCTCCCGTTCTTCTGTTGGAATAGTGGATCACAATATCACAATCACTCAATATGAAGATTTCTTTATAAACTATGGGGATTGTGATTTACGACTGAAAGAAGGATGTCCCGCTGTGGATGCCGGATCTACAGAAGGGATTGGAGAGTACGATTTTTTAGGACATCCTCGTATACATGGCAAAAGTGTCGATGCCGGGGCGATTGAGTTTGCCGAGTAGAAATAGAGTCAATGAACGTAAATTCAATTCCTGCTGTTACGGAATTTAAATTCCTTTCCACATTATCGATTCAGGATTGAGGAAATGAACTCGCCTTGATTGTGAATCTTTCTGTGTACGATGACGACTTTCATCTATTGGGGGAGAGTATGTTATCGGTATTGAAAAATCTTATTATTTTACCATATCCGGCAGGAAGAGGCAGATTTGCGGAAAGGCAATCAGCAGGGCGGCGGCGATAACCAGGGCCAACAAGAAGGGCAAGGCGCCGCGAAAGATCGTCTGCAGAGGCACATCCCGCTCGATCCCGCTGACGACATAGACACAAACGCCCACCGGCGGCGAGATGACGCCCATCTGTGTGACAACGACAATGATGACGCCGAACCAGATCGGATCATAGCCCAGTTCCATTACAACCGGATAGAAGATGGGGATAGTCAGCAGGATCAGGCCCAGTGCGTCGATGAAGCAGCCGACGAACAGGTAAAAGAGGATGATCAGGCCCATGACCATCCAGCCCGGTATGGGCAGACCGGCCAACAGAGACGCCAGCTCAAAGGGGATCCGGGTCACGGCCAGGAAGTGACCGAAGATGACAGCGCCGGTGACGATGATCATGACCATGCAGGAGGTTCGGACAGTCTCTTTAAGAGATTGAATCAGCATCTTGACGGACAATCGCCCCTTGAGCAGAGCGATCAGGATGCTGCCGCCGGCTCCCACGGCTGCCGCTTCGGTAGGCGTAAAAAAGCCCATGAACATCCCGCCGATCACCAGTACGAAAAGGATGAGCGTTTCAGACACACCAACAAGGGAGGCCAGTTTTTCATGCATCGAAAAATGCGGTCCGGCCGGACCAAGATGGGGCCGACGCAGGCAACTGATGTAGATGGTCAAGCAGAACAGCAGGGCGATCAAGATGCCCGGAACGATCCCGGAGATGAACAGTTTTCCGACGGATTGTTCGGTCATAATCGCGTATACGATGAAGACCACACTAGGGGGGATGAGCATACCCAGGCTCCCTCCTGCGGCGACAGCGCCGCAGGCCAGTTCCATGTCGTAATTGTATCGTTTCATCTCGGGCAACGCGACTGAGGCCATCGTTGCCGCGGTCGCCGGGCCCGAGCCGCAGATCGCGCCAAAACCGGTGCAGGCGCCCACTGTGGACATGGCCAGGCCGCCCGGCAGGGAACCCAGCCAGTGATAGGCGGCATCGAAAAGTCGTCGACTGATCCCCGCATGGAACGCGATCTGCCCCATAAAGACAAACAACGGAATCACGGTCAGGCTGTAAGAGGAGAACGTTTCATACAGATCCATGCTGATCATGCTCATCGCAGCCTGGGGTGATACGATCAGGGCAAAACCGATGAATCCCACTATCGCCATGGCGAACGCAACCGGCATGCTGGCGGCCAGCAGAACAAACAGAGCGAGACAACCAAAAATGCCTACCTGAAGGGGTGTCATAGTTTGATCATCTCCCTTCTGGGACAAACCAGGTTATGAAAAATCACCAGAACCACCACGCCACAACATACGCCGATTACATAGGGAACCCAGAATACCGGCATCTGCAGTGTTTGGGAAACCTGCCCGCTTGCATGAAGCTGGGCTCCGTATACAAAAGACCTCCAGGAAAGAAAAGCAAATAAGGCAATCCCCAACAGTCGAACAAGTGTATCCACGATGATTCGGCCGTGTCGATTGAGCTTGTGGAAAAAATACTCAATCGCAACATGGCCCTTGACGGCAGTCGTATAGGGCAGAGCGGCGGCCAGCGTCAGGGCTCCGGCGATTTTGACAATATCGTACACTCCCGTGATCGGAAGATTGACAATGCGCAGAATCACATCGGCACAGATAACAAGCATCATCGTCATCACGCAGGCGCCGGAGAGTATAACCAGCGCAAACACGATCATCCGCAGCAGGCTTGAATATCCCATCCAAAGCGATTTAAACATAACCAGCTTTCCAGTCGAGGGATCCTGCCGCTATTGGGCGCTGCCCGCTTTTGCAATCATGGTCTGAAGATCGGTAAGCAGTTCCTTGCCCGGTAGATTCTGGTCAGCCATTTTCTGGACATATTCATCGAGGATAGGCTGCACTTTCTCTTTCCATTGCTGCTTCTGTTCGGGGGTCAGGCTGATCCATTCCCGCTTAAGTTCGGTGATAAAGGCCTTACCTTCCTGATCCGCTTGGTCCCAGGCCTGACCATGCTTGTCCACCCATTCGTCACTGACTTCAGTGATGATCTTCTGCTGCTCTGGGCTGAGTTTGTTCCAGGCGTCCTTGTTCATGACGACGAACATGGATGTGGTGTACCCAATTACGGAGGTGTCGGTGACGGTATTAATAACCTCTCCCTGCTTCCATCCCTTGAGCGTTTCCACAGGACAGAGGGTTGCTTCGACCACACCCTTTTGCAAGGCTTCATACGTTTCCGGCTGGCTCATGGCAACGGGTGTCCCACCCAGGCTTTCCACGATCTTGGCCGACAGGCCCGTGGCTCTAACTTTCAATCCATTCATATCAGCCAGGGTTCGGACCGGTTTGCGGGAAGCGAGGATTCCGGGCCCGTGGGCATGGACATACAGGACCTTCACATCGGAGACCTCGGCGGGGGCGTACTTTCGCACCATTTCGGTGGCAGCGCGGGTTGCGGTCATGCCATTAGGATAACCCAGAGGCAGATCCAGCCCTTCCAGAAGCGGAAAACGGCCCCGTGTATAGGCAAAACAGCTCATGCCGATATCGGAAACACCGTTGACAACGCCTTCATAGCACTGTGGGGCCTTGGTAAGAGTTCCGGCCGGATAGAGCGTGATCTGCACCTTGCCGCCGGTACGTTTCTGGATTTCCTCGGCCCAGGTCTGTGCCGTCTGGCATTGGACGTGGGTCGGTGGGAAGAAGATGCTGTAGGACAACGTCACAGCTTCAGAAGTATCGGCGGATTTGCGGCATCCGGTGAAACCTGCGACAACGAGCATGAGACAGACAGCGATGATCAACTTTTTTCGAGACATGAGCTACCTCCCAACTTTTGATATTGCTTTTTATGCAAAGACCACATGTTCCGACGCCTTTTCCTTAAGGTGCACCATTGTAACACCTTATGAATCATCCGCAATGGTTTATTCCGAAGCAGTCAGGAGATCTCGCTCACCTGCCAGTGGTCATCCACCCACAGGCCGAGGACGGTGACTTCCGGATAATGCTCGGCGACATAGCCCATGGCCTTGTTGAGCTGTTCCAGTTGCTCCTTTTTCGGGAGGGGGTTGCCTGTGCAGTCATGATGGGCGACGATCGCTACCGCCCTGGATTTGTGCTTATCAACGGAAATATCCAGCCGGACGCAGATCGAATCCAGAAGCCTCTGATTTGTCTGCTCGGCCAGGATCCTGATCGGCCCCGGTTCGGTAATGGAATCCACATACTCTACCCCAAATCGCCCTTTCAGATATTCGATAACAGGCAATTGCGTCCGCCCGTCCATACAGTTGATCACCGTGGCAAATGACATTGTCATCTCCTTTTTCTGTCCGTTTTCTGTTCTGCTTAACCGGTAGTATGTCCTGCTGATTGCGACTCGTCAAGTCTGCTGTTATGGTCATTTCAGCGAGGTTGGTAGAAATAGTTGCGAGCAGGCCCTGGTGTCGGTAGAATATTGAAAATATCTCGTGACCGTACGAATGGATAGAGTGGGTTTCGAGAGGTGTAGGGATAGAACGATGATCAGGAAGATTCAAATCACGGCAGGCCAGGTCGTGGCAGAGGCCGAATTCGGTGATACGCCCACCGCTCGGGCTATTTTTGATGCCCTTCCATTTGAGGCCATTGGGGACCGGTGGGGCGGTGAGATTTATTTCGAAATCCCCGTTTCCTGCGAATTGGAAGCTGACAGCCGTGAAGTATTATTACCGGGGGAACTGGGCTACTGGCCGGAAGGAAAGTGCTTCTGTATCTTCCTTGGCCCAACGCCCGCCTCGGATGGCGAAGAAATCCGACCGGCTTCAGCGGTAAACGTTTTCGGCCGGCTTCAGGGCCAGTGGGATTCACTGCAGTCCGTTGATGCAGGTGTAAAGATTCAAATTGAAGCCCTTGTCTCGGAACCGTCTGAGGATACCCCGAAAACGATAACACCGCAGGAACTGGCCCAGGCCGGACAGGAAGTGACGCAGGAAGAGGAGTTTCAAGAAGACCAGGAAGAGATTGTGGCAGAAGAAGCACCCGAAGTTTCAGATATCGGGGAGGTTGAGCGGGAACCCGAACAGATGCAACTCGGTATTGCCGCGGCGGATGTTATCGAAAAAGTACCGATCGAAGAGGAACCGGAAGTCATGGACAAAGAATACATAGAGCCACAGAATGAACAGGTCGAAGAAGAGTACGAAGCCATAGAAAAGGAGTCGGAGTCGCAACAGAAACCGCAAATCAGCGATTCAACCGACGATCTCTATACTCCTGCAGACGAACCGGAGGAAATCCCTCTACAAAAGCCTGTCGATCTGGACGAGCAGAATCTTTCAATGGGTATGACGCCGGAGACTACCGAATCGGCACCCGAGCCTCCGCCGGCAATTGCTTCGAATGTGAAAATCGAAATGACCCGTCAGACCATGATCCTCTTGATTGTTGTCGGATTGGTGATTGCAGCTCTGGCTTTTATTCTGGGAATAATGTCTTCGGGCGGCTCGGATCCATCCCTGCCGGGCAAGCTCGATTCCTTGACAAACCGGATCGATAGCAACGAGACCGATATCGCCGGTCTTAAAACTACAACGTCTGATCTGGATAAGACGGTCAAGAACCAGGCTGCATCAATAGCCGCAATACAAAAAACCGACCGCAGCACACAGCAATCAGTTAATTCACTGGATACTCAGGTCTCTCAGATTAAGAAACAAACCGGCCAGATCACGGCTTTACAGCAGCAAGTGACTGCCTTGGCTGACCGGCAGGACATTACCTGGGTACGGAATCCGGCCAACGGACATCAATACGCCCTCACTCCCTATCCCCTGCCCTGGCATCTGGCAAGGGATTATGCCGAGAAGGTCGGCGGGCATCTGGTGACAATTAACAATGAGGCTGAGAACGAGTGGCTTGTTGTTCAATTTGGCGAGGGTGTGGAATATTGGATCGGCCTGACCGATGAGCTCGAAGAGGGCAAGTGGGTGTGGATGACGGGGGAACCGGTCGATTATGTCAACTGGGCGCCGGGCGAGCCGGATAATTTTCTCAAGAAGCAGCATTATGTCATGTTCAATGACACCAAACCCCACCGTAACCAGGTCGAGCCGGGCAAGTGGAACGATATTGTCAGTAACGAAGTCCATATTGGCATCATCGAGAAGGAGAAATAAACAACGGCGGAGGGATCCCCAGGGAGGCAGCTTTGAGCGGAATCGGAGACCAGTTTCAATCGCAGACAAAATATCACCGCGACCACATGCTAAAAGGCAGACTGGATTTTGCCTCGCAGCCGGAACTCTACAAATCCTATCCTGACGTCGAAATCGTGGATCTTCCTTTCGTTACAGATCCCGGCGGTCTGGGGATGTATGATACCCTCCGCAAACGCCGCAGCGTCCGGCGGTTTTCCGACAGCTTTATTACAGCCGACCAGCTTGTTTGGCTGCTTTGGGCCTCGACGGGCATTACCCGAACCGAAGGCGGCTGGGCCTTTCGAGCGGCTCCTTCGGCGGGAGCTCTGTATCCAATCGAGACTTATTTGTGTGTAAACCGTGTCGAGGATATCGAGTCCGGTCTGTATCACTATTCCATCCCGAACCATAAGCTCGAAACGCTTTCCAAAGGAGCCTTTGGCGCACAGATCTCTGCCGCCGCCCTGGATCAGGACATGTGCGTTCATGCCGCCGTAGTTTTTGTCTGGTCGGCTGTCTTTGCCCGGTCCAAGTGGAAATACAAACAGCGGGCCTATCGCTATGTCTACATGGATGCAGGACACATCGCCGCAAATCTCGCCCTGGCCGCAACTAATGTCGGACTGGCCGGCTGCCACATCGCCGCTCTCTATGACGATCAGGCCAATGCCCTGTTTGGTCTCGACGGCACCAGCGAAAGCATCATTTATATGACCGTCATCGGAAAACCAGCATGAACGACAACGAAAAGATTCATAGCGCATTAAAAGAAAAAAAGAATCATTTTCATCTTTGGGATTCAATTAAAAGAGTGCTTTCGATTGTTATTATCCTTGCTTCTTTACTCCTGTTATATTTATTCATTTCCTTAACAATCCAACCTGAAGTAAATAAAACATTTAAATGGTTTGACAGTCTTGATTATCCAGACATAAGCAACTGTAGTTATGGCAAGATACTTGTCCAACCAGAAGCAAATTATCAAACTGCCTTTTCTATTACAGAATGTCGTTTCGGTTTCTTGCTACATGAAACCGAAACTGAAATTCGTGTTCTTACCCGAGACCTGTTTGACCTTACATTTGAGAAACACACTCAAGGATCAGATGGACTGCCCGAAGTATCTTTTCTACCGCTGGACCTTAATGTAGAGAGTTCTCGATATGTAGACTTGCTTGATTTAAATCGTGGACAGGATGGTGAAGAATTTTGGCCACGATTGTCAAAAAAAGGGCAGGCTTTTGTATTAGCTTGGGCTACTTTTAAAAATGGCAATACAACAATATCTCACTCGTTATGCCGAAAAATAACTCCCCTTAGTCGATTCTGGGAGAAGAATCCTAGTTTACTTGAAGTTGTCCAGGAAGAGATTGGAGAAGCCGAGATATGGCGTATCATTTTGCTTTTTGGAGATACATCAATTGAGCGAATCGAACTTTTAAACCAATTTATACGATTTCAAAAACGATTCCCTATGTCTAAATACCGACTTCTGGCAAGGGAATCAGAACAAATACTTAACCAGATGGTCGCAGAAGACGATGCCCACATAGCAACGACTGAGGATCAATGGGAAAAACTAACAAATGAAGCAAAAGTAAAAGAACTCATATTCTTACTTCGTGATCAGAATGGCTTTCAATATTCTCAACCTGGCAGCGCTGACATTTTCAATGATTCTCGCAAGGAAATGAGCCCGGCAGCCCGACTCGTCGATCTGGAATATGATGCCGTCCCTTACTTGATTGATTCTCTTGATGATTTTCGATTTACGCGAACTGTAGCGTATCATCGTGATTATTATTTCAGCCATCATGTTCTTCGAATAGCAGATTGTGCTTTGACAATTCTGGAAATCATTGCTGCTCGAAGCTTCTATGAAGGCAGTTATGTAGATTACATTGCCATGAATGGTAAATTATCAGATGGCTGCATGGGTTCAATTGATGAAGAAAAACAAATTAAAACTGAAGCTAAGATAGCATCTACAAGAGATAAAGTGCAAATCTGGTGGGATGAATTCCAGAGAAAAGGAGAAAAACAGACGCTGATTGATGGAACACTACAGGCAGATAATAATTCTCTCTGGCAGGCAAGCCGGTTAATTCAAAAATATCCTGAATGTTTTCCTGTATTGCTTGATACTTTCAATAAGACGAACAATGAGTGGTTAAAAACAGAAATTATGAATCTAATTGTAGATATAGATAACGGCCCGATTGCACTCTTCCTTTTGGAACAACTAAAAAACAATCCCAACTATACTATTCGTGTCCAGTCCGCTTCAATTCTTCATAAACGAGGTCATCCTGAACCACTTCAACAGATGCTCAGTGAATTCATAACATTAAGAGATCCAAATCGAGTAGAATATTTTAAAAAACTAAACAAGGCCAATAAAGATGACCTATCATATGGCATGTTAAGCCCTGAGGAACAAGCTTCTTATGATTGGTTTTGGGCCAGGCAATCTGTTGCTAAGTTTCTTCTTGAATCGGGTGAATCTCAAGCAATTCGAACAGTGCGAAAGAGTCTTGTTTATTTTGACGCTTCTGCCCGTATGGATTTACTGGATTATGTTGATGATTTGCTTCGTCGAATGTTTGAAGGTTTAGGTTCTACATGTGATATCAGCAATGGAAATTTAACAGATATAGCAATCTGCTTAGAACATTTTCTTGTGAGTTGCCTTAATGATGTTCGTGTGCCGGGCCTAAGATCAGGGTATCAACACGGAAAGGAATATGATGATCCGAGAGTATGTGACATGGCGGCTTTTTATTTATGGGCTCATTGGAAAAACAAGTATCTATTTGATATAGAGGCGTCACAAACTATAAGAGATGAACAAATAAAAAAATGTGTCGAGATTTGGCAGAGTAATCCTAATACCATTATCCAATAAATATGTATCATTCTGAATAAGGAGGACATGCACTTGAAGCAGACGCATTCGGAGGGAATTCAAAACTGGCTCAAGCTTATCCGTGCCGATGGTGTGGGGCCGACACTGTTTCATCGTCTGATTTCCCATTTAGGCTCTGTCGAAGATGTATTACAGGCATCCATTCAACAACTAACGCGGGTGGAGGGAATTGGAGATAAGACCGCACAGCGGATTCATGCCACGCGAGATGATTTCGACGTCAACGCGGAGCTTGCCATGGCCGAAAAGCATGGTGTATGGATCATACACTGTAAGGACGGTCGCTATCCGGCACCTTTAAGAGCCATCTACGATCCACCTCCGGTACTTTATGTCAAAGGGACTCTGGCCCGCAGCGACAGTCTGTCCGTAGCGATTGTCGGTTCCCGCCGCTGCACAACGTACGGTCAGGAACAGGCATCGCGATTTGGCCACATTCTCGCCTCGGCCGGCTTTACGATTGTCAGTGGTATGGCAAGAGGCATCGATACTGCCGCCCATCACGGAGCGCTGGCTGCCGGCGGGCGGACTATCGCCGTCCAGGGATGTGGACTGACCCGGATCTTCCCGCCGGAAAATGAGGAGTTGTTCTGTAGGATTGCCACATCGGGCGCCTGCATCAGCGAGTTGCCTCTGGCTTATGAGCCGCTCTCGGAAAACTTCCCCGGGCGAAACCGCATCATCGCCGGGCTGTCGATGGCGGTTCTTGTTGTCGAAGCATCCGCCAAAAGCGGCGCGTTGCTGACGGCCAGGGCCGCCCTGGACAGTGACCGCGACGTGATGGCTGTGCCCGGCAAGATCGACTCACCCTTCAGCCAGGGCTCACACCGCCTGATCAAGGATGGGGCCCGGCTGGTCGACAGCATCGACGACATCATGGAAACGCTCGGTCCGGTCGGAGAAACGCTATCCGAACATGCTGCTACCCATGCCGAAAAGGCCAAGCGCAAAAATGAAACGCCCCTTTTTGATCCGGCCAATTTTAACCTCTCGCCGGTCGAAATCGCCGTGTACAACAGCCTGGACGGACAACCCAGACACGTCGAAGAGATCGTCGCCGACACCCAGCTCGAACCGGGCAAGGTCAATGCCGCTCTGATCAGCCTCCGCCTCAAGGGACTGATCAAGCAACTACCCGGAAACGTCTTTCTCAAATGATGTAGGAGAATTGTTATTATGAAATCCATCATTGCCAAATGCGGTTATCGTTGTGATTTATGTCCGGCGTATGAAACGAATCTTACAAGCGAACAGGACAAGCAGGATTTCAGCCTGGCGCTGGAGCGTTATTATGACTGTCGGATCGCACCTGAAGCAATTAAATCCTGTAAAGGGTGTTTATCGGCAGACAAGCAGCCAGATCCGGACTGTTCCGTTTATCCCTGTGTTACTGACAAAGGTCTTGGAAACTGTGGTCAATGCGCCGATTTTGGATGCGACAAGCTCAAACAGCGTATGGATATTGTTGAAGAATACCTAGCTAAAGCCGGTGCTGTTTCTTCAGAAGACTTTAGACGCTATTTTCAGCCTTTCCTTAGCCGGGACACCCTCACTCAGATCCACGATGCCAGGCCATAGAATTCATAACGGTTCGATCATCTAATATTTATGGAATTTCCGTAATGCAAGTCGGGTATCGTCCGCACTGCATCCAACGTTCCGCCAGGATGGCGAAATCGTTCAGATCGATCCTGCAGTTGCCATCCAGATCAAACTGGATCGGCTGGATACAGGCATAGTCGATATCGTCCGGAAGAATGTACAGGTCCGCCACTTCCTGAGCTGTCAGTGGATAGTTATACAGCCGAATGTCATCCATGGAACCGGCATAGAGAGCATCAAATTCGAACCAGTTTGACCTGCCGATAAAGTTGCTCGATCGATACAGGATATTCGGCTTATTGGTTACTCCAGTGGCGGCCTGTACTCCATTTTTATACAACGTCACACGGCCGTCCGAATCCACCGTTCCCGTGAGCATCTGCCATACATTCAATTCAAGTAGTCCGGCACCCCACACAGCGCCGCCTGTGCCGCCGTTATAGATTTCCAGGACAAGGTCATTGGTAGTGCCCCCTCGGGCGAACAGGATATTGTCCGATGCTGAGCCGTTGGCCAGATCAATGAATCGGGCCCAGTTGCCGGTGGAAGTCGGCCTGGCCCAAAGCGTGATGGTAAGACCGGCAGAAAAATCATCAAAGCCACCCGGCAGCGTGACGAAGTCATCAACGCCATCGAGCCGAATTGATTCGTCCAGTTTGCCGGGTTCGTATACGGGGCCGCCGGTTTCGACACCGGCATAGCCATCCGCTTTATCGTTGGGATCACCGTCCATGGTCCAGTGAGCAATCAGCCGCCCTTCGATGAGTCTTGCCATATCGGTGGTCATCGAACTCCCATTGTCCACAACGCAGAAGTAGTACCCCTGGTCATACGATTCCATCGCTATAACGGTAAGTTCCTCCGTGGCGGTACCGCTGTAATCCGGTCCATCCATAAGGAGCACTTCTCCACCGCCAAAGCCATCGGCATCATAGTACCATTGATAGCTCAATGTTCCGCCCAGAGGATCTGTAGCCGCAACGGAAAAGACAGCGTCGTTGCCTGCAGCGGCAAATGTGTCGGCCGGCTGGATATTGATGACGGGCAATGTCAACTCGGTCTGGAAACTATAGACATAACCCTTAATCACTGTGCCATCGTCAAGCAGTTCGTCAACGTGCCAGTAGTAGATTGTATCCTTATCAAGAGTAGGTCCGAAAGAAACAGTACCGACGGGTAAAGGAGCAGACCCGGTTACCCGGACACCGTTCGGATCGGTACCAAGGTATACGAAATGACCAACGACATTCGGATCAACCGTTCCACCTTCTTGTGCAGGCATCCATGTAAGCGTTGCCGTGTCAACCACTACTCCTATAGAACCATTAGCCGGGGAAATCCCCGTTGCCCTCGTTGTGCTGTCTCCGGTGAAAACGCGCAGCTCTTCGGCGGCGACAAATCCGGTCGAATCCGCACCTGCTATACCACCGCCGTCTCCGATGATTCGAATTCCGTAAATCGTATCCGGAAAATCAATCTCGAAAACAAAACTCGTGGAGTCGGCAGGGACACCCGGATTGTCGAACCATGTGCCCGATACATCTATGGGGTAGTTATTGGTGTAAGGAACAGTCATCCAGATCCCGTCCTCACCGGGATATGTGCCGGGTGTAAGAACATAACCGGCAAACGCCGCATCAGTAGTGACCTGGACGATGACCGGCTCATTGAGTGTATTGTACCATCCCCCGTCATCAAAGACCTGCAAGTCCCACTCCAGCCGCTGTACGCCGCTGATACCGCTCGGAAACTGCAATCCAAATCCGTCGAACAGCCATAAACTGACAATGCCATTATCGCCTTCCCAAGTATCATGTGTGGTAGCATTATTGCCGTCTATCATGCGGTTATAATCCGGATCAGGCCCGCCGGTTGCGAAATAAGAAGTATCGTAGATATTTGGCGATATCGTCATAAACGGGATGCCATTTCCGGTGATTTCCTCGGCATGAATTGTATGAGGGTACAAACAGAACAACAAGGCGGACAAACACAGCAAAATATTGAATACAGATCTCATCTCGCACCTCCAAAACGTAACAACATTTCCCTTGAAACGCTTGAATTGTATGGTTTCCCCCTTACCATATCAGCTATTTATATACCTTAACCTGAACTGTCAAGAACCATTCCCTGAAAATGTTGTGTTACAATCGTAACTATGCTCGAATACAAGGTTTCTGTTGCTCATGCAAAATGGATGTAGCTACTGGATTAATATAGATAGAATGAACAAGTAATAAGTTGTTCAAGAAAGGTTCTCCAGTCAAATTGGTGACTTTGTGGAGTGACAGAAGGGATGAGGAAAGGAGGAATTTCATGGATTTTCCCGTTAAAAAGCTTGCAGAAAACAGGAAATTGACTATTCTGTCGGTTTCTTGGCTCGGATTTGGGCCCAGATAGGGCAGGTAGCTCAGTTGGTAGAGCAACGGACTGAAAATCCGTGTGTCGGCGGTTCAAATCCGCCCCTGCCCATTTTTCCTAACTCTCTACAACATAACACCTTAAGAGATTTCTTTTGAATCTGAATCTTCCTTTTTGACCGGCAAAAACACCCAGATGTGTCCCAAATGTGTCCACACTGATTCACTCCGTAGTTCGATCTGAGTGGTAGGTGAGTTGGTTTTTTGGATGAATTTTTGAGATTATCAATAGGGGAGGAAGTAGAGCTTCCCTGGTACTGACAATATGCCTCTACCTTGTTTATACGCTTTGTACAGAATTTACGTTGCTTCTAAAGGACATGGCTATGTATACTTGTGAAGAAGGGTTTTGAATGACGTTTCTGGTGATACCGGAGTTGAGGGGATGATCGTCAAAAGATATATGTGTTTTTCGTTAAATACAAATTTCTCGATTATTATTTACATGTAATGTTCCTCCTTAAAATATAAAGGAAGTGTCGAACATGGAGCTGAAACAGAATAATTCCGCAATGCAGTTAGATCCTACTGATCCGTTCAGTCCAACACAAGAAGAAGTCGATATGGCTGAAAAGATGATTGCCGCCTGCGAGAATAATCCCGGAAAGCGATCTCTTGAGGAAGAGAGAGACTTTATGGAAAACCTCCTCGTACAGCGGCTAAGCTGTTTCTTTGTGGTTTATAGTATAATCCTTCTATTGGGATTTACTGTCCTCGCATCAGGATTTACTGTAATCCGTTTTTTGTTTGCATCGCTCATATTTATTGTTGGAACCTTTCTCTGTATGTTGATGGCAAAGGTAGTATATCGTGCACATGTCAAGCATCATTGGATTATGAGACTCTTCTACTTTCAAAAGATATCAGCAGATAATGCAACAGATGATAAGCTACCGCATGCAATCAAATTTATCAACGATGCGATGAAGAAACATGGACGGGATAAATTCACAAAAAAAAGTGTTTCCACCTTGGTGGGTAAAACAATCCCGAGAGTATGTTGGATATCTCTTCTAGTATGTTCCGTTCTATCATTACTTGCTGTTGCTTACATCAAATTACCCTCTGTTGTGCAATCGGTCGTCTGGTTTTCCCATACGACCGAAGGAACAATTAGCTTTCTCGATCCCAACGGAGTTGTACTTGAACGGAAAGGTCGTTTGTCTCATAAGCTTCGGAATGGAACTATCGAAGTGAAGATGGTCGATTCCACTGGAAAAGACAGCATCATAATCATTCCCTTGGAGCGGCTTGTTAGTATCGAGCGGGCTTCATCTCCCCCATCAACCCCTCCAAGCCCATGACGGCTTTTTTCTTATTAGCATCAGAAACATGAATATAAAACTTCATCGTCATTGTGATACTTGAGTGCCCCATCAAGGATTTCAGTGTGTGAACAGGAGTGCCTAGATCAGCCAGATTAGTGCCATAACTTTTTCTCAGGCAATGGCGTGACGCTCTAGACGAATGTTGTGCTGCAGTTGCTCCAGATCGTCCGGGGTATGGCAGGTAATCTGCATGGGGCATCCTTTCCGT